>JANPDX010000455.1:0-4593 GCA_031431695.1 Dehalococcoidia bacterium | reverse complement strand
AGGGGCACATCGACCACGCCCTGGAACAACGCCGGTCTCGCGGTCCTGCCAGCGGACATCTGGCCGTTCATCGACCGCCTCGCGCCCTCTTCGCGCGGCGAGTACGAACTACCACAGGCCCTCTCGGCGTACATCAACGAGGGCCTCGAGATGGGCGCCATCCCGATCGAGGGTCCCTGGTTCGACATCGGGACAGTCGAGAGCCTTTTGGCGGCGTGTGCCTACTTCGCGCGCTGACACCGTCAGGCTGCCTCCTGTCACCACGGCCGCCTGGCCTGTACCCTGCAAGCTCAATGCTCAATCTTCCCTGGGATCTCTGGTTCTCGCCGATCGAAATGGCGGCCGGCCTTTCGCTCGAAACAACATACGACGCTGTTTCAGGCCGCCTTCAGATGACCATCACGAACCGGGGCGACGCTCCTCTAGCGCCGGGAACGGTGGGAGTCACCGCCGAATTGGATTCGGCCGCCACTGGCAACTGGGCATGGCTCCATGGCCGGTACATGCAGATGGACGCACTCGTACGAAACTTCGGCGAACCCATGCCCGAAGGCTACGATGGCCGGTTCGCTCGAGACATCGACAACGAAAAGCGCTACATCTCGCGAGAGTCCATCGCGCTTTCGATGGTTGGCCAGCAGCCTGCGGTGCTGTTGGCCGGCTGCCTGCGGATGGATCGCTTCTTCTTCGATATCGAAGTGGCGCTCGACAGCGAAGAGACTCGGCTCACCGGTCTCAGGCTCAGGTTCGATATGGAAACGACCACCGTTGGGCCGGGTGAGCACATCGAGTTGCCTCCCGTGCTTTTGGTCGCCGGCGGCGATGCACGCGACCTGATGGAGCGGTACGCCGATGAGGTTGCCGCCGAAATGCAGGCGCGCGTGCCGGAGCACCTACCAACCGGCTGGTGCAGTTGGTACTACTTCTACAACCGGGTGAGCGAGGCGGACATCGTCGCCAACCTGGACGACATGGTCCGGGAGAATCATCCCGCCGAATACGTGCAGATTGATGATGGCTTCCAGTCCCATACCGGCGACTGGCTCGTGCCCAACGAAAAGTTCCCGTCGGGTATGAAGCCACTCGCGGACAGCATTCGAAACGCCGGGTACAAGCCGGGGCTTTGGCTTGCACCCTTCCTCCTGAACGAACACTCCGCGGCGCTCCGCGACCACCCCGGCATGGCGCTCAAAACGCACTTCGGCGAAACCGTCTTCGTGCAGACCTGGCTCGGCCGCTCAGCCATCCTCGATTGCACCAACCCCGACAGTGAGGCGTGGCTGCGAAACATCATCCGCACGGTGGTACATCAGTGGGGCTACGACTACCTGAAGCTCGACGCCTGCAGCTACGCGGCCGCCGATGCGCGCATGGTCGACTACGCGGCACCGGGCACCACCGGGCCGATGAACCTTCGGCGTGGCTTCGAAATCATCCGCGAGGAAGCCGGCGATTCAACGTTCATCCTCGGTTGTACCTGCCACTTTGGGCCGGTCGTGGGCCTCGTCGACGCGATGAGGGTCGGGCCTGACGTGAAGGAACTCTGGGCCGATGGCCCAAACCCATCCGTGAAACACGCCATGCGGCTCACGCTCCAACGAAACTGGATGCACATGCGCTGGTGGGCGAACGACCCGGATTGCCTCATCGTCCGCGACAGCGATACGGCATTGAACGAGGCCGAAACGCGTTTTCTCGCCACCGGCATCGCGTTGAGCGGTGGCATGGTGGTCGCCAGCGATGATCTGCCGCGGCTCAGCGCCGCCCGCAGGGAGATCGCCCTCACGCTGTTCCCGCCACCCGGGATTGCCGCTCGCCCTGTGGACCCGGCCGATGGCCCGGTGGCAAGGGTCTGGCGAGCAGACCTGGGCGAGCGCCGGGCGCTCGTTGGTATCCTCAACTGGGGCGAGGAGTCGGTCTGGATACCCTGGTCGGAGTTGCTGACCCCCGGCGAAGTCGCGTTCGACACCTGGAACGCCCGCATGCTGCCCATGGGCGACGTCTTCCTGCGCCCGCACGAAGGCGCACTCTGGCAGGTGACAGCGCCCGGAAAATCGCCCCGAGTCGTCGGCGACTCCGCCAGCCTGACCCGCAAGGACTTGTTCGAACGCCAGGTCTCTGGCCGTGTCCAGGTTAGGAACGATGCAGCGGCTGCCCGAAAAATCGCGGTGCAGTACCGAGGCCAGGTCCAGATCGTTGAACTCGCCCCAGGCGAGATGCGCTGGTTCGACTGAGGCCATCGGGCCCGTGTTACGCTCCGGCATCCCATTGGAGGTCGCCCATGCCACCACTTCTACCTTCCGAACGCGATGCCTTCTTGCAACAGCCTGGCATCCTCTGCCGGATTGCCACCATTCAGCCCGGCGGCGCGCCACACGTAACACCAATCTGGTTCGTTTTCGAAGATGCCGCGATCTATGTGACGCCGCGCGCCGAGTCCGCCTGGCTGGCCCACATCCGCGCCGATCCCCGCGTGGCACTGGCCATCGACGACCAACAAGCGCCCTACAACAAGGTCACCGTGGAAGGCGCCGCCGAACTCCTGCACGACGTCGGCGACGATGACGCCTGGCGCGACCTCTATCGCCGGATCGCCCGCCGCTATGTTGCTCCCGAGGGCGCCGAACACTACGTACAGGAAACCATCGACCAGCCGCGCGCGCTCCTGCGAATTCCGCTTGATGGCTCGAAGGTTCGCACCTGGCGCATGCCGATCCAGGGCGAGCCGTACACCGGAATCTGGCACGAGCGTTACTACGCGCCCGGTTCGAAGATGGCGAACCGCTAAGCGGTCTCCGGCGTTCCTGCCCCCACCCAGCGAAATTCGCGGAGCCGAATCCGCCCTTCGAGGTTAAAGCGCACGCCTTCGGCCTCCAGGCGGGAGCGCTGCTCATCAGCCGCCGCTCCGCGACTGCCGAGGCTGATCGTCCCGGTTGCGTTCACAACACGCCACCATGGCACCTCGCTTGAGACTGCGAGATTGTGAAGCGCGTACCCGACCGCGCGTGCGGCGGCCGGCGCGCCGAGTTCCAGTGCTACCTGCCCGTAGGTCACCACCTTGCCCCTGGGGACCGCCAACACGTAGGCATAGACGCTGTCGTAAAAGGTCCCTTCCGGGCGTTCGGCGGTCATCACCCGTATTATCAGCCTCCACCATGACCATGCCCGATCAAGTCCTCCCGCTCACGGGGATCCGTGTCATCACTACCGGTCAGATCCTGGCCGCACCATTCTGCTCCACTCTCTTCGCTGAGTTCGGCGCCGAGGTCATCAAGGTCGAACCGCCCGTCACCGGCGAATCGAACCGGGGCAGCGTTTCTTTCGCCCAGGACAACCGCGGACAGAAGGCCGTCACCCTCGATATTACGAAGCCCGAAGGCGCCGCCATCTTCCGCAAACTGGCGGATAAAGCCGACGTACTGGTCGATAACAACCGTCCCGGCGCGCTTGAAAAGTGGGGTTTCGCGCCGGATACCCTCCGCGAATCCAACCCGGGCTTGATCGCGGTCCGTATCAGCGGATACGGCCAAACCGGGCCGTACAAGGACCGCGCAGGCTTCGACCGCGTGGCACTGGCCTTCGCGGGCATCACCGGCCTGACCGGCTACCCCGACCGGCCACCCGTGCGCCCCGCCTACTTCATTGCCGACTATGGCGCGGGTATGTTCGCGGCTTTCGGCGCGATGCTCGCCCTTCGAGCCCGCGAACAGACCGGCAAGGGCCAGGACGTCGATATGGCATTATACGAAGCAGTCTGGCGCATGAGCGGCACGCACATCGCGAACTATGGCCTGCAGGGGAAGGATCGCGAGCGTTCGGGTAACTACTTCCCCGGAGTTGTCCCGGCCGAACAGTTCGAGACCTCGGACGGCCACTTCCTGGTGATCAACGCCACCACCCAGCGAGCGTTCGTGAAGCTTTGCGACGCCATCGAACGGCCCGAGCTCGTGAGCGATGAACGCTTCACGCCGCGCACCAACCTCCTCAAGAACCACGCGGAAATCCACGCCATCCTCCGCGACTGGGTGGGAATCCGGCCGCTGGCCGAATGCCAGGCAACGTTCGACAAGTTCGGTGTGCCCGCTACGAAGGTCTACCTGATGGAGGACATCGTCGGCGACCCGCACTTCGCCGACCGCCACCAAATCCTCTCGGTCGAATCCACGGAGTACGGCCACGTCCTCCAACCGGGCGTCGTGCCGCTGCTAACAGGGACACCCGGTCGAGTCACTGGTCGAGCCCCAAACCTCGGTGAACACAACGAGGAGGTCTTCACGGGCCTGCTTGGGATGTCGGCGGCGGAGGTCGCGGGGCTGAAGGCGAAGGGGCTGGTGTAGCTGGCGGCCCCATACTGCTTGCTCTGCGATTGGGGGGCCGCCGACCGCGAGTTCGGCCGCGTCGAAGTCTGGAGCGACGAACTCTGGCGAGTAACGACCAGCCTCGTGGCGCCCGTGCCTGGCTTCTCATATCTCGAAGCGAAGCGACACATCCCGTACATCACTGACCTCGATGGCACCGAGGCCGCAAGTCTCGGGCAAACGCTGCCGCGCGTGACAGCCGTGCTTCAGTCAGTTGCCGGGGCGGAACTGGTGT
>JANPDX010000454.1:0-7779 GCA_031431695.1 Dehalococcoidia bacterium | reverse complement strand
GCAACCTCGTCATCGCCCAGCTCTCGTTCGTGAGCAAAGAAGAGGCGCGCATCCTCGCGGGCTTCGAAGGCTACGTGAACTTCGCCCTCTTAACGGTCGAACCCGGGCAGACGGAGATGTGGTCAACGACGTGAACACCTTGATGCCAGGGCTGAGCGCGTACACGACGGAGCAGTTCGCGGACAACAGCCGCAAGGTGCTGCAGAACAGCCTCCTTCCCATACTCCGCGTCATCCTCGTCCTCGCCGTCGCCGTCGGGACAGTCGTGGTCGGCCTAACGGTCTACACCTCAGTGATCGAAAAGGAACGCGAGTTCGGCGTGATGAAAGCGCTCGGGACGACGAATCTCAACCTGGTGCGAGTGGTCGTCGAGCAGAGCCTGGTTTCGTGCTTGCTGGGGTTCGTTGCGGGCGAAGGCTTCAACCTGATCGCTTCGGCACTCGCACGGAGGGCTGTGCCCCAGTTCGTGGCGGAAATCACGCCGGGCGACGTGTTCATTGTCTTCGCTACCACGCTCCTCATGGGGGTGGTCGCCGGTCTGATTCCTATCCAGCGACTCGTTCGGGTCGACGCATTGGCGGTGTTTAAAGCATGAGTGACGTCGTCCTTCGCCTTGAGCATGTAACCAAGTCTTTCGAGATTGGCGGCACCACGGTGCGCGCGCTCGATGATGTCTCCCTGGAAGTTCGAAGCGGCGAGGTGGTGGCTATCATGGGCCCGTCCGGGTCTGGAAAAACGACCATGCTGACGATTGCGGGGGCGCTGCAGCAACCGACATCCGGCACGGTCGAACTGAATGGCCAGCCGCTCCAGAATTGTTCGCAGGCGGAGCTTTCGAAGGTGCGGCGCGAGCAGATCGGTTTCATCTTCCAATCGTTTAACCTCCTCCAGGCGCTCACTGCGTCGGAAAACGTCCAGTACGCACTCGAACTGCGCGGGATCAAAGGTAAGGCTGCCCGCGACCGCGCCCGCAACTTGCTGGGGATGCTGGGGCTCGAAAACCGGCTCAACCAACTCCCCGGACGGCTGAGCGGAGGCGAACAGCAACGCGTTGCGGTCGCGCGCGCGTTTGCCAATGGCGGCAGTCTCATTCTTGCCGACGAACCAACCGCGAACCTCGACCATGCGCGCTCCATCTCGCTGATGGAGATGCTCAAGGCGCTGAGCCGGGACCTGGGGCCGCCGGTGGTGATGGTGACCCACGACCTCCGCATCCACCAGCTCGCTGACCGGCTCTTTTGGCTCGAAGGCGGTCACCTGCGGCCTGTCACCCCCGAAGAGATCCACATCGTCGGCACGCAGGGGGCCGGGGGCAAAGAGGCGGACGCCCGCGTGGGAGCGGTACTAAAGTAGGCCCCGGCCGGCGAAGCTCAGTTCTTCTCGACGATGCTTCGGAGGTCCGCCGTCTGGCTGCGCAGGGACTGGAAGTACTCTGATTCGATTACTTCGGCGACTTGCCTCGCCTGTCGCTCCCGGTCGATATCGATGCGAAGTTGGGCGGCCGGCTTACTCACGGTGCTGGCGGGAGCGTCCCATTGCAGGTGCCAGACCCGCATCGGCTGGGCGAAGCCCTTCATCGCGACCTCTCCGCCGTCGCTGAACACGAAGTCGCCACCGGAGACGAGTTCGTGCACCACGTCCGAGACCACTACCTCTCCTCCCTTGCCCGAGGAGGCGACGCGCGCCGCCAGGTTCACGTGCCGTCCGAAGAAGTCGTCCCCCTCGCGCAGCATCTCGCCGGTGTGGAGCCCCATGCGCACGCGGATGCCCGAAAGCTTCTCGGATGCGCCGAGCGCGCGCTGGGCGGCGATGGCGCAGTGCAGCCCGGCCCGCGCCGACGAGAACGCGACCATGTAGCCGTCGCCCATCGTCTTCACGACGCTGCCGCCAGCGGCATGCACCTCACGTTCGATGAGCGCGTTGTGGGCGCGGAGCAACTCCAGCCAGCGGGCATCGCCCATCTGCTCGTTCAGCGGCGTCGAGTTTTCGATATCGGAGAACAGCAGCGTGACGATGCCCTGGGGCGATGCGGCGGGGCGAAGGTCTGGGTGCTCGGCCTGCATCGCCTGGTTCACCATGACGATCGAGGACTTCATGTCCTCGGAGGTGAGCCCCTGGAGCCGCACCTTTGCGGCGATGGCACAATCAAGGAAGTAGGGCGTGCGCAGCCGCGTGAAGATTTGGACCGCGTGGTCGATACAGTCGAGGGCGCGGTCCAGGTCTCCCCGGCGATCGGCCACATCGGCGAGGCCCTGCCAGCAGCGGCCTTCCTCGAGCGCCGCGCCGTGTTCCTGGCACCACAGGAGCGCACGACGGTACCTGCGGTCAGCATCTTCGATATCACCGAGGGCCAGTGCCCAGAGCGCGAACACGCGCGCCGTCAGCACCGCGCCAATGCCCAGCATTATGGCGTCGCCCCAGCCGCCCTCATGGAGCCAACGTTCCTTGACGGCGGACGCATACGCCGGACTTGCGAGAATGGGACCTGCCTCGTCAAGGAAGGAAACGGTAACGACGAGCATGAGGTAATCGTTTTGAAGTGAGCGAGCGTCTGCCTCCTCACCTCTGCGCCAGTCCTCGGCAGCCTCATCCGTCCTGCCGGCGCGCCAGAGTGCGTTTGCGCGGACCGCATGCACCCAGGCCAACTGGTCAAATTTTTCATACCCAGCATACGAGCCGGGATCAGGCAAGTGGGATACGGCGGCGGCCGGATCAAGCTCTCGAGTGGCAAGGTAGATGGCGAGTGCGGACGGCATATGCTGTTTCGGATCGCGATGCTCTTTCGATAGGGCCTTGGCCCGGTCCAACTGCTCGGCAATGGCGTAGCGGCTGGCGAGCACCACGGCGTGTGGCCCTGCCGGTTGGCCCCCTGTGCGGCTGGTGCTGTACGCCTCCTCGGCAGCAGCGATTGCTGCCTCCATGTTGCCGACGAACGACCAGGCCCAGATCGCCGCTTTCATTGGCGGCAGACGGGCAGCGCTGGTCGCCATACGCGCCGCCGCGGACTCGAGAGCCTCCGCGCTCGCGCGGAACTCGCCGGACTGCAGCAGGCGGTAGCCCTCCGCCTCCTGTAACGCGGCACGCTGTTCTACGTCAGGATGGGCACGTTGCAGCGCGGAGAGTTCTTCCCGCCAATTGGCAAGCTCGGACGGACTGGCGAGCCCAGGCATTAGCGAGGCTTCCACGAGGCTCTTCGCCAGGATTGAACCCAATATCGGCGGATCGATCGATTCGGCATGGGCAAGCGCAGTGCGGCACACGGCCATGACGCGATCCGCCGGAGCCCAGCGAGTATCCGGGATGAGCGCCGCCCTGGCGTAGTTTTTGAAGTCCCCGACCTTTTCGGACTGCTCCAGCGCCCGGTTTAGCGCGCGCCAGGCGAGCTGATGCTCCGCCGCAGCGACGGCACACCGCCCGAGTGCGATGAGAACGGAGGAGCTCTCGGCGATAGCTTCCGGGCGACACTCATCGAGGAGCGTGGCCGCCTTCTCGTACTTGCGCGTGGCGTCCTCCCAGGCGTAGCGAGCTTCAGCCTGCTCGCCCGCCACCACGAGGTACTGCAGGGCCTTCTCAGCATGCTCCTCCGTCAGCGTCGCGCTCTCGCTGAAGTGGTTGGCCAGCCTGCTCGCGAACTCAACCGCCCTATCTCCCCAGAGCTTCTCCAGCGCCTCGCCGACCTGCCCGTGGAGGCGCACCCGGCGGGTAGTCGAAAGCTCCGCCAGCAGGGTCTCCTGCATGAGGGCGTGGGTGAAGCGGTAACGGCCGGGCTGCGGCATCTCCTCGATCACGCGTGCCTCCAGGCCCTCCTCCACAAGGCGCAGGAGAGCGCCCTCCTCGCGGTCCCCGAGGAGCGTGAGGGTGTCGTAGGCGAACTCGCGGCCGGCGACGGCGCACACCTGCAGCAGCTCGTTCGCCTCGGGGCTGAGGCGGTCGAGGCGGCGGCCGAGGGCCTCCTTCACGCCGTCGGGCACGGCGATGTCGCTCACGCTGTCCTTCGAGAGCGTCCCCTCCTGCGTGAGCAGGTTGACCACCTCGGTGAGGAAGAAGGGGTTGCCCTCCGTCTCCTCGAAGATGCGTTCCAGCACGCGGGGCGTCGGTTCGACGTGGGCGGCGCCGGCGATATAGTTGCGCACCTCCTCCTTCGAGAGTCCGCGCAGGACGATGCGCTCGAAGCCGGGCTCGCGATTGAGCGCGGCAAGCGTCTCCGAGAGCGCCGACTGGCGTGTGATGTCCGTGTCGCGGTAGCTGCAGACGACGAGTACGCGCATGCGCGCAAGACCCCGCGCAAGGTGCTGGAGCAGTTGCAGCGTGGGCTTGTCCGCCCAGTGCAGGTCGTCCAGGGTGACTACCGCCGGCTGGCGCTCGGAGATGGCGCGCACGAACGCGCTATAGGCCTCGAAGAGGCGGAACTGCGCGGAGGCGGCGTCGCCCATCGCTGGCGGCTCCACGAAGCCGGGGAGGAGTTGGCGCAGCTCGGGGAAGAGGCGCACGAGGTCGCCTCCACCGGCGGCCATCATCGGCGCCAGGATGGAGAGGTCGTTGGCGTTCGCCGTGCCCCAGTGGCGGCCCACCTGGATGAAGGGGTAGAAGGCGGGCGCGCCCGAGGCTTCGTGGCTCGCCCCCCAGAGCACCTGCGCGCCGCGCATCTTCGCGTACGTCTCCAGTTCTTGGGTGGTGCGTGTCTTGCCGATGCCCGGCTCGCCAACCAGCATCACCAGCCCGCCATGCCCCGCGAACGCTTCGTCGAACGCCTTACGCAGCCGCTCCAACTCCTTTTCCCGTCCGACGAACACGCCCCGTGCCAGCCGGTCGAGGACGTTCGAGTCGCTGTGGCTCGCGCTCTTCTGGTTGGGGTCGACCTTCTCCAGCGCTGCCAGCACTTCGGCCGCATTCGCGGGCCGCTGGGCCGGGTCTTTCTCCAGCAGCTTGAGGATGACCTCCTCCAGGCTCGGTGGGCAGTGCTCCGTCACCCAGCTCGGCGCCACCGGCGGGGTGTTGATGTGCTGGCTGATCACCGCCGTGGGGTCGTCACCGAGGAACGGTGGCCTGCCGGTGACCATTTCATAGAGCATCGCGCCGAGGGAGTAGAGGTCAGCCTTGAGCGTGCTTTCGCCGCCAAGCGCCTGTTCCGGGGGCATGTAACTCACCGTGCCGAGCATCATCCCGTGGAGGGTGAGGCGGCTGCGGTCGAGGGCCACGGCCAGGCCGAAGTCGCCGACCTTCGCCGTCCCGTCCGAGGCGAGGAAGACGTTGGCCGGTTTGAGGTCGCGGTGCACCATGCCGCCCGCATGGATGAAGCTCAGCCCCCGGCAGACGTCCTTCGCGACCGCAAGCGTGCGCTCCACCGCCAGCCGATGGTCCTCAGCTTTTTCGACCAGCCCCGCGACGTCTCCACCGGCCATGTACTCCTGGACGATGTAGGGGTTGCCGCTGTCCTCGCCAATGTCGTGGACGGTGACCAGGTTGGGGTGCTGCCCCAGCCGCGCGACAGACTGCGCCTCGCGCAGCACGCGCTGGTGTCCTGCCCGATCCAGTCCCTCAGCGCGGATGACGCAGAAGGCAACTTCTCGATCCAGCCTGCTGTCATGCGCCAGGTAGACCCGCTTGCGCCCGCCTTCGCCCAGGAACCGCCGCACCGCGTAGCGGCCCGCCGCGAAGGATGAGGGGAGGGGCGCGGCGATTTTTGATTCGGGATTTTGGATTTTGGATTGGGACGGAGTGGCGCCGCTGGCACTGTTCGCGTCGGCCATCTTCAGGAACGACAACGCGTCCTCGTTCGCCTCGTCGATCGCGAGCACGGCGCGCGCCTTCTCCGCTACGGCGGCCCAGTTTCCATCCGACGCGGATGCATCCGCTTCATCAAGGAAGGAGTCGATCCGGCGCTGCATCCGTTCACTTGCCATGACGGCGAATCATACGCGCAATGGTGCGCCCCGCCGCATAAGATCTGCTTCAAGTCGGAATCGCTCTATTTCAGTATGTGTGCGACATCACAGAACCCCGGAGTCCAGCCTCGAATCGAAGGGACGCGGACTCGCAAGACCCGGGTTCTGACGACATCCGGCGTGGTTTCGAACAGACCTTCTTTGGGCTAATCCTTTAACCCGGTCCGAAGCGCCCAGAATCGCTGGATGGCGGTGAAGTTTGCCAGCACTGCAAGCAATCCCACCACCACGGTCAGGCCGCTGAAAAGCAACCCAAGCGTGAGCAACGCCACGCGCTCCTGCCGCCGGAACAACCCGTCCCGCATCGAAAGGCCAACCACCTCGGCGCGGGCCCGCATGTAGCTGACCGCGATGCTGCCGAAAATTGCGGCGTAAGCGAACGATGCCTGGATTTGCTCGCCGCGGTCGCTGAAGTACCACCCGCAGGCGGCCAGCACCAGGGCCTCGCTCGCCCGATCCAGAACGGCGTCGAACACCGCGCCAAAGGGGCTCGCCAGGCCCATGGCGCGCGCCACCGCCCCATCCACGAGGTCGAGGGCGGAGAACACCGCGTAAACGATCCCGGCGAGCAAGAGCTCGTTTTGGGTGATCAGCCACGCCGCGAGAATGTTCCCGCCGAACCCGAACAGCGAGATCATGTTCGGTGTTATTCCCAGGCTGCCCACGGACCGCCCAATTCCATCCTGGAGGCCCCTGGGGAGTCGCGTTGGAAGAATGCTCATTGGCACGCCTCAGGCGTCCCGGGTGGCGGCCAGCGCCGGCTTACGCGCCCGCGAGGCGGCTACCTCAGTGTGCTCATACAGGATGCGTTCGTAGTACGACATAACGCGATGGGCGACGTGGTCCCAGCTATAGTGCCGGGCGAGCGCCTGTCCGCGCTTGCCGAACTCCTCCCGGAGCTTCGGATTCCTTAGCAGCCGAATGATCGCGGCGGCAAGCTGGTCGGGATCCTTGGGCTTTACGAGGAGGCCTTCCTCTTCATCAGTCATCACGCCCGCGAAGCCTTCGATGTTGCTGGCCACCACCGCGCGCCCCGAAGCAAGCGCTTCGAGCAACACGTATCCCTGGCTCTCATTGCCAGTGTTCGGGCAGCAGAACACGGTGGCGCTTCGGTAGTACCGCGGGAGCTCCGCGTATGGCACATTCGGCCGGAACACCACGTCCGGAAACGACGCCATGAGCCGTTCGTAGCGCGTGAAATCTCCCGCCCCGACCACAATCAGGCGTGTATCCGGCATTTGCGCCCGTATGCGCAGGTACGCCCGCAGCAGGTACTTCAGTCCCTTGCGCTGCTCCGGTCTTCCCACGAAGAGGATATTTTGCTTGCCGTCATCAAACTCCGCGATTAGCTCAACCGGCGCGGAGAAGTGTTCGTAGTCGATTCCGTTGGGGATGATGTTGAAGTAGCCCGCGAAGTAACGGCTAACGAGCGAAACCGCCGCCGGCGAAACCGCAATCTTGCCTTCCAGCTTCCGGAACCACCGTTTGGTAAGCGGCGTGGTGTAGCCGTAGAAACGGTTTCCGCCGTCCTTTGCTGCGTGGAACGTGCCCACCGTGGCCGATTTCGAATACCTCAGGAAGTGATACGGCAAGAGTGGCATCAACGGCTCATGGAGGTGTACAACGTCGAATTGGCCCGCGGCGAGCACCGACTTAACCTCCGGGGACTTCCAGGCGAACGTTATGCGCGCGACTGACCCGCTCACGCGCATTGGCCAGGGCTTGCCCATCACCACAACCTCGAGCTTGACGCTTTCCGGGTCCGAGGCTGGCGCGAAAATCGTTACCGTATGGCCCCAGTCGCGAAAGTACTCCGCCAGGTGGGCAATGTGCG
>JANPDX010000453.1:0-1509 GCA_031431695.1 Dehalococcoidia bacterium | reverse complement strand
GACGGTGGTGACGACGATCTCTGCCTTGCGCCACTCGACGCGACTCTCTTTGTAGATGACGGCCTTGTAGTCGTTCGCCAGAATCTTCCTGAAGGCCTTCCACGCCTGGTCTTCGAGTTCGAGGCGGTCAACGAGGAAGAGCACTCGCTGGGCATTGCCGGTGCGGAGGAAGAGCTTGATGATGGCGGCCGAGGTGAGCGTTTTTCCCCGTGCCCGTGGCCATTTCAAGAAGAAATCGATCCTGGCCTTTCGATACGGCCGATTGAATCGAGAAGATGGCTTTCATTTGATAGGGACGGAGGAAACGAAGTCCGTTCGTTTCGATGAAGGCGGGGCGCTCAGCCTCGTTCTTCCAGGCCGCCTCTGTGGCGTAGCCGGGGCGTTGGGTGAGAGCCACGTAGTCGTCGCCTACGACTTCCTTGACCAGGCTCTCGGGATTTGGAACGGTCTTCTGGTAGCCAGTGATGGAGGTCGTCGTTGGAAACGTGGTGATGAGGTAGGGGTTGCCGCGTTCGAGATCCCAGAAGTAGTGCAGGTTGCCATTGGAGAGAATCACGAAGCGGCAGTTCTGGGATCTGGCGTACTTCCGCGCTTGCTCCTTGCCAACCAAGGGGCTCTTGTCTTCAGCTTTGGCTTCCAGGACGACGAATGGGAAGCCCTTCTCGTTGAGCAGGAGGAAGTCGATGAAGCCCTTGCTCGCCTTCTCGAAGTTCTCACCCAGAGCGTCCAGATCGTTGGGAGTCAACGTGACGCTGGGTTCGAGCTGAATGTTGGCAGGACCGGCAGCGTCCGCGATGAAGCGCCAGCCGGCTGCCTCAAGCATCCGGTTGATCTTGATTCGGGCTACCGCTTCCTTTGCAGACAATCAGGTCCTCTCCTGGTTTGCTTGCAGTCAGCGACTCCAGGCACGCAGAGAAATCGGGGCGCTGCTACCCTTCCCGCAACCAACCGTGGCGCGAGTGTAGAGCATATGGCCACGGGATCGGGACCGGGTTCGGGGTCGGGTTCGGACCTACGCCAACGGACCCAATCGGGCGAGTTGAACCACTGGCTCGCCCGTCTCGCGTGAGGTCGCGAGGTTGACGTCGAACTCGGCGACCCAGTCGTTGATGGCTTCGGTGTCGATCAACATCTGCTGAACACGCCATGACGCCCCATTGTCGTCGGGCTTCACGTGGGTGTGCCGGACATTCCGGGCTTCGGGATCGAGTCGCACGCCCTTATGTTCCACACGGTGTGCCTCGCGGGCCGTTTTCAGACGATCCGCGGTCCACGCCTCGCCCGCTTCATCCGCCGGAAGAGCAAGCGCACCCAATGCCGCTTCGTCGTCACCGATGCTCCAGGCTCGGATGAACGCGAAGACGCGCGTGCGAATCGCCGCGGTGAATCTCTTCGCATCGAGGGTCACATCGACCGGGCCGTCCGCTCCTGGCGGGCGCATGTCGAGACCCGACCGAGAGATTGCTTCGTCACCTACGCCAGATGAGTTCCTCGCAATGACGGTGTCGC
>JANPDX010000452.1:0-2218 GCA_031431695.1 Dehalococcoidia bacterium | reverse complement strand
CTACGAGCCTGAAGAGCACCTCTTCTTCCACGTTGGCAACGACAACTTCATCGCCTACTTCGTCCCTAAAGCCGGCGCGGACCTCTCCACGTACAAGCCCGCTCAATCCGGTTCAGGCCACATGGACCACCTTGCACTTGATATCGAACTCGCCGAGCTTCCCGCATGGGAACACCGCCTTCGGGACTACCACGTGGAGTTCGAGGGGCCGGTCGATCGCGGCTACGAGCGATCGCTCTACTTCAAGGACCCGAATAACGTCACCGTCGAACTCCTCGCCTGGCTGACTCCGCCGCCGCCGGGCACCCCCCAGGCCACACTCATCCGGCGCGCCCAGGCCATCCGCGAAGCTCGTGGGGCTGCATTTATCGAAGACCGTGACGTTCGTGACGCCATCGCCGAACTCCAACGCTGACCACTGGAAATCCTTTGGATCCAGTGGGGGAAACCCCTACTTCCCGCGGTAAACCCACCAAGATCCGCGCATTCCGCCAACCGGCGCCCCGTTCGCGCCCTGGTTCCCAACGCTTTCCGAACGTTCCCACCCCTGAACCCAACGCCTTCGCCATAGCCTCGAAACCCCCATCGCGGATTCAATTCCCGGGCATCCCCAACGTTCCCACCCCAATCACCAGCATCATCCCGTTTCCCATAGCCCGCTGTATCTGATTCCATGGGAGGGAATGCTTGACGCTATTGGAATCCATGTATCGGGCGGGAACGGCGGCCATGGGGTCGTCAGTTACCACCGCGAGAAATTCGTACCCGAGGGCGGCCCAGACGGTGGCGACGGCGGTCGCGGCGGTCGCATCTTCCTCCGCGCCATCGATGACATCTACACCCTCGAGCAGTACCGCTCGAAGAAGAAGTTCGTAGCGGGCAACGGCGGTAACGGTGGTCCAAACCTCCGTACCGGAGCTCACGGGCAGGATCTCTACCTCCATGTCCCCGCCGGCACCGTCATCCATGATTCGGAGACCGGTGACCTCATCGCTGACCTCGCCAAACTGGACGACGAGGTTCTCGTTGCCCACGGCGGCCGTGGCGGCTGGGGAAACAAGCGCTTCGCCACCTCAACCAACCAGACCCCCGGGTTCTCCCAGAAAGGCCAGCAGGGCGAAGAAGTCGATATTCGCCTGGAGCTTCGACTTCTCGCTGATGTCGGACTGATCGGTCTTCCCAACGCCGGAAAGTCGACCCTCTTGTCCGCGGTTTCGAACGCAAAGCCGAAGATCGCGAACTATCCGTTCACCACCCTCGAACCCATGCTCGGGGTCGTAAACGTTGGTTACGGACGCTTCACCCTGGCCGACCTTCCCGGCCTGGTCGAAGGCGCCAGCGAAGGCTATGGCCTTGGATTCGAATTCCTGAAGCACATCCGCCGCTGCCGGGTCCTGCTCCATCTCATCGATAGCTCATCACCTGACCCGGTCACTGACTTCGAACTCATTGAAGGCGAACTTCGCGCCTACGACCCCAAGCTGGAACAGGTCGTCCGCGTCGTCGCCGTGAGCAAAGCTGACCTCGACGAAACGCGGGCCCGGGCATCGGCGGACGCCCTTGAAGCCCACATCGGCCGGCCGGTCCGCGTCATCTCGGCCGACTACGAGATCGCGACCGAAGCGCTCGTTGCCGAACTCATTACGCTCGTGAACGAAGAGAAAACCAAAGTCATCGACCACATGGACGAGGAGATCCCCGTCCTTCGTCCCGCTTCCGAAGAGCGCTTCTCCGTGTACAAGGATGATGACGGCCGCTTCGTCATCGAAGGCTACCGTGCCGTCTCCTTCGTCCAGATGATGGACACCGACATGGTCGGTGCCTACGACGAGATCCTCCGCCGCCTCGAACGCTGGGGCATCGCCAAGGTGCTCCGCCGCGAAGGTATCAAAGCAGGCGACAAGCTCGTCTTCGGCGATGTCATCCTGCCCTGGGACGGTTAGGCGGGGGGTAGACGACCCGGCTTGGAAAGGACACGAGAACGCCGTCTCGCCGAAGTTGCAAGGGAGCTGGGCCTGGCGGTTGCAGCGTGACCATTTCCCGCGCGCCAGCCGCATCGGCGTTCCGTGAGGCCGCGTCGGACCATGCTAAGATTCGAGGCATGAGTACCGCTGTTCGTCTCCGCCGCCACCTGAGTTCCGCAACGCTGGAACTTCCTGAACTCGCCGCGTTGATTGGCAAGGATGTTGAAATCGTCGTCACGGAAGTGATGCCCGAG
>JANPDX010000451.1:0-1932 GCA_031431695.1 Dehalococcoidia bacterium | reverse complement strand
TGAACCAGGAGCGCCGCGCTGCCTGGGCGAGCGGCACACGACTTCGATAGGTGCCGCTCACGCCGAACTAGTTGAAGTGCCACTGGATGCGTCTCGAGAGCGCGGCATGCTGCTCCTTCACCGGCAGGTGTCGATGGCGGCGACACCACTCGGCCACGGACCGTTTGGCCCGTGCGAGGCGCGCATGACGGGTCTTGCACCACATGCACCAGCGACCGCTGCGGGCTCGCCCCCAGTAGAAGGTGAACCCCAGAAAGTCGAAGGTGGCCGGACCTTTGCCGTCTTGCTGTCCTGCCGGCGGTCGCCGGAAGGGCACCAGGCGGGTCTTGTCCGGGTGCAGGGTCAGTCCGTGGTGCCCCATCCGCTCGCCGAGCAACGCCAACACCCGTTGTGCATCGTCGTGCCGTTCGAAACCGATGACGAAGTCATCGGCGTAGCGGACGAGGATTGCCTTGCCACCGAGGCGCGGCTTCACCTCCCGCTCGAACCACACGTCGAGCACGTAATGCAGGTAGACGTTGCCGAGGAGCGGCGAGAGCACCGATCCCTGGGCCGTGCCGAGTTCCGGCTCGGAGTACTCCGCGCCGTCCAGCACGCCCGCGTGCAAGCACTTGCCGATGAGCCGCAGGAGCGATCCATCAGCGACCCGAGCCTGGAGCATCTCCTTCAACTTGGTGCGATCCAAGCTGTCGAAGAAGGACTGGATGTCCGCCTCCAGGATCCAGCTCACCTCGCCCCGGTGCACGGCTCGGTCGAGGGCGCGAACGGCGTCATGGGCACTGCGCTTGGGTCGGAAGCCGTACGAGCAGGCCAGGAAGTCCTGCTCGTAGATCGCTTCCAGCACCTCGCGCACGGCGTCCTGGACGAGCTTGTCCTCGAACGCCGAGATCCCGATCGGCCGCGTCTTGCCCTTGTCCTTGGGAATGTGAACACGTCGGATCGGCTGATGCCGGTATCGGTTCGACTTCAGCCGTTCGTGCAGGTGCCGGAGGTTGCCCTCGAGGTCATGCCCGTACTGCTCCTTCGTGATCCCATCCACTCCCACCGCCGCGTCCTTGCGGCTGCGACGGTAGGCGCGCATCAGGGCCGGCACATCGATCAGATGTGCCAGCGAGTGGAACCGTCCTGCGGGTTCCCTTCGCGCTCGTTCCACTACCTCCAGAAGTTGCGGTGACATGTCGCCCGACGTCGATGCGCCGGTCATGGGTCCCTCCTGGAGCTCACGTCAACACGGGCCGCCTTCGCTCGGCCGGGTCCGGGTGCCTGCCCGTTCCCCAGCGTCACAGCTCGTATGCAGCCCTCCGACTCCCTCGCTCTCATCGGCCTGGGCTCCGGTCTTCCCTCGCCTTCGGCCTACCTCGCCGCGGGCGCTTCTTCTGTGCCCCACTCGGGGCCGGCAGCATGTGCGTCCGCGGACATGCTGCGCGTCGGAGAGGGTTCGCCGGATCTCCGTGGCTCCGGTCTTCTTCGAGGAAGAGCAAGGGCCTCCCAGGTTGCTGGGCCGTCCTCTTCGCGCGTGCCGTGGTCGAAGACCCCGCCGGATGCGGATCGCGCCTCGCCCATGTCGGAGCGTCCGCCGCGGCCTTCAGGTGTTCCAAGACCCTGGGCCCCCGGGATGTCATAGGTTTCGAGGCTGCATGGCCCACGGCCCACGCGTTCGCGTGCCTACGCATCAACGCTCCCGTCACCGGGAACGCTGCAAGGCTCGCTACCGGTCCGGGCGGGCTCACCCCTGACCGGGCGGGTTTCGCACCCGCTGGACGACGTTCGGGGTTTCCTGAACTCATCGCATCGTTCATTCCTCCCTGGCCAGCAGGGCCTGGTCGCAACTGGAGCGGCCATCCCCGAGCCGCCCTCGTTGGCTGCGTTGCTGATTCGATGCGGCCGCCCATGAGAGAAACGTCTCTAGATGCGAGTGCGTCGCTACCGCGT
>JANPDX010000450.1:0-2989 GCA_031431695.1 Dehalococcoidia bacterium | reverse complement strand
CGTGAAGACATGAACTTCTCCCGTGGAGGCGAGCTTCACGGTTTCGAACGGGCCGGCGCCGCTGCACTTGCCGCAGAACATCCGGGGGCCGACGTATTTCGTGCTGCAGTTCTTGCAGACGGACCCGTTCAGGTAATCCTGGTCGCGGGTTTCACCAAGGGTGAGATGTGGGACGAGTGGGCGCAGTTCAGGCGCCGCGGCTGTGGCTTCGGCCAAGCGGATTCCCCTTTCAGGCTGTCAGCCCCTGGGCCCGCGTATGGTTGCGTTGGCATCGTGGAACGCGATGTTTTCCCCGGGCCGGGGCGGTTGCGATGGGTATTGTTAGCCTGTGGTGAAAGGGCTGTCAACGAAGAGAGATCGATTGAGCGGCCCAACGCGAGGACCCGCGCGGGATGCTTTACCCGGGTGACGGATCCCCTACCAGCCAGGTATCCGCTGGGCCGCAATCGTCGCTTGGGGCGCGTTTCCAGGTGGGCCGGAAGCCCGACGGACTTGAACCTCCAACCTCGACGTACTTTCCCACCCTTAGCGTCGTTCCCAGGTAGGTCACCGCATTCTCTCGTTCGCTCCAGGATGTCCCTTCGACCGCGAACGCGATGACCCAACGCTTGCCGGAAACATCCTCAACGAGCAGACAGTTTCCCTGGCGAATGAGGTCGCCTTCCAGGCGTCCGTCGTCGCCGTTCCATTCGCCCGAGTACAGCGCCAGCGGCGGGGCAGAGTTGTCAGAGCACCAGATACACGCCGCGGCCGCTGCCATGACTCCAGCGGCCGCACGAGCGTTCATTGGGTGAGTACGAACAGTTCGGCCAAGAGGGTACCTCTTTCGGGTTGGCAGCCCCTGGGCGCGCGCACGGTTGCCATCCCCGGGCCCGAGCGGTGCGCCCCGTAGTTTTAGCCTGTGGCGAAACGCGGTCAACGCGTAGCGACTGCAGGACTTGGCCAATATGCGCCTAGCAAGGTCGGGGCGACCACGAACGCTATCAGCGTGCGACCTATCGTCGGTCTTCTGGACATGGTTTCTGGCGCCGGCGGATCCTATCGAGACGCGCTGCTCGGAGGCGGCACCTCGGCCAGGCACTCGAAGTAGGCCGTCCGCTCGTCCGCTTTGTCCCAGAGTTCACTCAGTGGCTTAGGGGCGACTCCTTTCGAGGCCATGCACGAATCCAGCGCACTGGCACGGACCGAGAGGGCATCGGCAGTGGGCCGGTTCTGCTCCGCCCAAACCATGCTGAGTTTCCCTTGATGCCGTTCATAGCACTCAAGAAACACATCCCCGAGATCCCCAGCCGAGGGCGGTGACTCAGCCCACAATTCATCTACGCCCCCCGGGCCACGCCCGGGCTCTCGATGCACGACCAGCCCGTTGGCCTCTAGGCATGCCACCACTCGGTCGCGGGCGGCGTCGTACTCTCGACGCGTGAGCACGCCGTCAGCCAGGGCTGCTGCTTGTTCGCCGTTAAGCTCGGGCTTGAGCGACTCGATAAGCTGCAAGGCTGTTGGGTGCCCCTGCTCGCCCGATGACTGCTCGGCCCAGGCCCAACCACCGACGGCGAGCGAGGCCGCGCAGAGCGCGACTGCGACAGTCGTGAATTGCTTTCTCTTGCTGTTCATCGGGGATCCTCCTACGCGGGCGAACACGAAGCAACGAATGTATAGAGGTATGGGCTCGTATCGACACCACTTTTACTCATCCGGTGGTTGGATGCGATTTCGCAAAGATCAGCCTGACCGTAGAAGGCAAAACTGAAGTTATACAGTAGCCAATCCGAGTACCAATAGATGTGACCATTCGTAGTCGTCACCGCCGCAGTGTAGAGTTCTCGGTAACCATTGGTGCATTCCGACGTGACGATAACGGTTCCGGCGTAGCCGCTCGAACCGCCGCCAGCTGCGAGATAAGACCTTGCACCCCAGGCGCAGGTGTAGCCGCCGTAGGAGTAGTTGTGTGCCTTGAGATCGTCGATCGGGGTCGCCAGTGCGATGCCCGCGAAGCCGACGGCACCGATCAGCGCGAGTGTCGCGAAAAGAATTCGCAAGCGACGTACCAGCAGACGTTGAAGTGGTAGGATCATCATCTCGCCTCCTCCTTCCTGGGCCGCCGAGCTCCAATTGCGGCTGAGCCGAACGGTACCGCGACTCACCGCGCGTCCACATCCGTACTCAGTACGGATCTTTCCTTAACCTACGGTGTCGCGCCAAAGCTCCCGCCTGTCTTTGTAGCCCAGCTTGTGAAGGATGTGCGACACGTGCGCTTCGATCGTACGCACGTCGATGACGAAATGCTCCGCCATCTCTTCGTTCGTCCAGCGTTGAGCGAGTAGCTCCAGCACCTCGCGCTCGCGGAGCGTGAGATGTTCCTGTCCCGACATTGCCATGGCCTTCTCCTTGCCTCCCCGCTCCGGGGACTCCATGGGCGCGCCGCCACAATACCTCTTTGGGAATAAACGAATCAACCATGAGAAAAGTTCCGGGAGTTCTGTGCCACCAACCCCAAGGCCGCCCATTCCACGAACCCGACGCTTACTGTCGTTCGAGCGGTTCTTCGTCCGCCGTTCCACGAAACCCCTCGCACCTTGCGACCGGCAGTCCCGGGTACTTGCGAAACCGCGAATCCGTGAGGGCCAGCTCACAGAGGTAAAACGTCGAGTCGCCTCCTCCCTTCACCGGCCGCATGTTGGTGCAAACGCTGCACAGTCCAATCCTTAGGTCGATACGTTCCACGGCCACACTCTCGGCCTTTTGCTTTGACCTTTCCACTGCTCGGTCCAACTTTCGACTTCCTTGTATAGTCGCCCCACACCAACCTCCCCATGGAGTCCATCAATGGCAGGTGCCCTCGAAGGCGTCCGCATCCTCGATTGCACGCAGATCATTGCTGGCCCACTGGCCGGATCGCTCCTATCCGAAATGGGCGCTGACGTCGTGAAGGTCGAACCGCTCGAGGGCGAGCCGTGGCGGCTCCAGGCCGAAGTTATCCCCAAGGAAA
>JANPDX010000449.1:0-1607 GCA_031431695.1 Dehalococcoidia bacterium | reverse complement strand
AGCAGATTGCCGAACAGCGGGCTCCCCGTTGCGAAGGCGAGGCTCCAGCCGGTTGCCCCATCGCCACTCGAAAGTACGGAGACCACACGCAGCTGTGCCGGGAGAGGCATTCCGCCGCCACCCAGCTCGCTTGTAACCATCATTCGAGGGAGGGAGGTGGCCCGGAACGCGGCGATCATGGCGTCGGTCATGCGGCCCTGGCGTTCGGCTTCAGCGGCGTTTTCGCGGATCGCTGGGAGCAGGCCGGTTGCCGTATCGACATAGCTCGATACAACGTCCTTAACAGCTGCAGTCATTCAGACACCTCGTTTCGAGCATTCGAAAGTGTAGATCGCATCATTAACCTTCGTGAAACGGCCGGTCCATCGTGGAAGTGGTTCGGCTGCAAACGAAAACAGGCCCGCGAAAGCAGGCCTGTTTTGGAAGTCGCTTCGTACACCGAAATCAGCGTACTTCGACGCTTGTGGTTCGCCGTTTCCTAGGCTTTGTCGCCGGTGAAGGTGCCGCTGCCGAAGGCACCGAACTGGACGGTGCCGGAGATCGAGTTGCCTGCAACCGTGCCGGCGAACTTGAGTTCCATCTGGCCCATTGGGCCCTGGACAGTCGCGGCGAACGCGGCGGCATCGCCATCGAGCGTGCCAACGACGGGGGCGGCGCCAGCGTCGCCGATGAAGCTGCCACCAATCGCGTTGCCAGTGGTCGTGAACTCGGCCTTCACCGGGCGCGGGCCCATCGGCGAGTTCATCGTGAGATTCCAGTTACCTTCGAGTGCCATGTCTTTCGTGTCTCCTTTGAGAATTCGATGGCAAGTATGCCATATCCGAACGTGATTCGGGAATCACCCTCGGCCTTTCTCAAGGTTCGAAGACTACCTCAACAAGCTGAGGACAGACTGGCTGCTCTGGTTCGCCTGCGAGAGGACGGCGGTGCCGGCCTGCTGCAGAATCTGGTTGCTGACCATCTGGGTGGACAGTTCGGCAACGTCCGCGTCGCGGATTCGGCTTTCGCTCGCGGTCAGGTTCTCGACGGAGACGCCGAGGCTGTTGACGGTGTGTTCAAGCCGGTTCTGGGCCGCACCAAGGTCGGAGCGGCGGGTATTGAGCGTCGTGATGGACGTATCAAGCTGGTTGATGAACGCCTGGGCGGCCGTGTTCGAGGCAACGATGGTGGCCGAAGACGTCCAGTCGACGGCGCCGGCGCTGAGCAGGTTGAGGCCGAGGGCCTGGGTGGCGCGGACGTCGTTGAACGAGATGTTCATCGTGTCGTAGGCGGTGGTGTTGGCGCCGACCTGGAGCTTCGCAGCGCCTGAACCGGAGACGACAATGCCCCCTTCAAGCGCGAGGCCGTTCCCGATGTCGTCGGCGGTATCGCCAGCCGTTGATGCGAGTGTCAGGCGGATACCCAATTGATTGAAGTCGAGCGTTTGTGACCCACCGACGCCAATGGCCTGGAGAGTAACGACCTGTGCAGCACCCGTGGGGCCTGTCAGCGTGAGTGCATCGGTGCCTGCGTTGTAGGTGAAGTTATAGGTTCCCGGCGCCGCGTTCGCTACGGAGAGCTCGCTGACTATCGACGAGGTGGCAATGTCATCATTGAACACCAGGTTG
>JANPDX010000448.1:0-2472 GCA_031431695.1 Dehalococcoidia bacterium | reverse complement strand
ACGAATGTGTACTGGTGCTTCGCAAACTGTTCATCGGTCAGCGTGTAACACGCCTCGCCGTTGACCACTTCGGGGAGTCCGGCGTTCGGACCGATGAAGACCGGCCGCCGCGAGTGCTCGGCCAGGTAGCGCACATGTTCGACCATCTGTTCCGGCCCGGTCGCGCAATTAATACCGATGATGTCGACGATATCGAGTGGCTCCAGCGTCGTGAGCGCACAGGCGATGTCGGAGCCGAGCAGCATCGTGCCGGTGGTTTCGATCGTCACGCTCGCGATGACCGGAATGCGTTTGCCGGTCGCTTCAAAAGCTTCGGCGCAGCCAGCGAGCGCCGCCTTCGTCTGGAGCAGGTCCTGGCAGGTTTCGACCTTCAGGACGTCGATGCCGCCCTCGATAAGGCCGATGGCCTGTTCCCGCGCGCCACGGACCAGGTCATCCCAGGTGATGTGGCCCAGGCTCGGCAGCTTCGTCCCCGGGCCCATCGTGCCGAACGAGTAGCGCGGATGCTCGGGGGTGCTAAACCGGTCCCGCACCCGCCCGATCACTTGCGCCGCGAGGCGGTTCAGTTCGCGTGTGCGCTCAGCGAGATCAAACTCGGCCAGCACCACCTCGTTGGCGCCAAAAGAGCATGAATCGACCGCATCGACACCGGCCTCATAAAACGAGGTGTAGAGCCGTTCCAGGATGGCCGGGTTGGACACGTTCAGCCATTCGGGGCAGCCGTCATGTGTCTCGCCATCAGGCGCGACAAATGCCTCTGGCCCCAGGTTGTACGAAAGCAGGGTCGAACCGATGGGGCCGGCGGAGTAAAGCACCTGTTCCCGCAGGCGGTGCATCAGCGGGTGATCGAGCGGCCGGTACATAGGGCTGTCAAGCTAGGTTAGCACAGCGGGGGACTGCTCTCGCGCGACTCAGCCCCGTCCATCGATAACATAGACGGCGCCCCGGCGGACGTCCCGCAGTTGTTCCAGTAGGCGCGGGACGAGCACTGAAAGATGCGACATGCTGTTGTGACGAGCTCGCAGAATGACGACTGCGGGGCCTTCTGGAGTGAGGTTTGCCTGTCTGGCGAAGCGTCGATCTGAAGTAATGATCACGTCGAAGCGGCCCTTCGCGCGGAGGATTACCTCGTCGTCCGGGAGAGTCAGCCACCCGGCTTCCCGCGATGTCGTGCATTCATGTCCGACGAGTAGTGCGGAAAACCGTGGGATCACGCATTCGTCAAGAAATAGCTTCATGGAATTCGGGCACCAGCAAGCACGAAAGCCGGCCGAGAAGGCTCGTCGCCTGGTCGCGCGTAACCGATGGGAAGTCTTCCAAGAACTGATCGAGCGTATCGCCATCCGCCAGTTGGTCGAGCAGATTGGTCACGGGCACCCTCGTTCCCGAAAAGCAAAGGATCCCGTGCATCCGCTCAGGATCTTTAGCGGCGACCCCCTCAAGTGCGGAAAGGACAGCTTTGGGAGTGGACATGGAGACATCATACAGTGTCGTCTACCTCGTCTTCCCGCGCCCCACTGTGTCGCTCCGTTCAACTATCGAATCTCAACCACCCTACCTGGGTCATCCCCGCGAGCGGGTGATGGTCTCGTGGTCCGGAACGCCCGCCCAGCCAATGCGGACGGCTGAATCGAACTCGCGGCCCAGCAACTCGCCAAACCTATGGGGAAGACACTCGTCAAGAAGCAGCAACGTCATACATCTCGGGCGAGATGCCGCATGAGAGTCGATTAAGGAACTGCTCCGCTTGCTCCCGCGACACAGACGGATAGTCGCTCAAGTACATGTCCAGGTCTTCCCCGCCGGACAGGTGATCTAGCAGATTGACCACGGGAACCCGCGTCCCCACGAACACGAATGTGCCGTGCATCACGTCGGGATTGCTCCAGGCGACTCCTTCGAGAATCTTGCGCAATGACTGCAGGCCCAAAGTATGTACCCCCTACCAGATCTCCGGCGCCCATGGCTGCTGCTTCCACGCAAACATCCGGTCCGCCCGCGCGACCGCTTCGGGCGTACCCTGTATTCGTCCCGCCCTGCACAGGGGATGGACTCGTGTGCCGCCGAGGTAAATCGCGCCGAGCTCGTTCGCCGTCATCGTGATTTCGGGTTCGCGCGTAGTTGACGTACAGGTCGCGCCGCCCGGGCCCCCTTCGAGCAGGTACCGACCCGCATTCCATGGGCAGTATTCGTCACTGATCTCAATGACCAGCGAGTCGTCCGTTGCGTAGAGTCGAGAACTCAACGCACGAGGGATGTCTTTCATTCGCACCCAGATCGTGTCTGTTGGGCGGCGCAATAAGCGGCGTTGGTCGGCCAGCATGTGGTACAGCGGCTCGTCGATAGCACGCCAATCGGCCTTGATCGTCCCGATGAGGTCGACCCCGAAGATGTGTTGCCAGAGCGCCGAATAGGATGCCTCGGTCGTCGAGACCAGCGACTGAACCGAGAGGATGTACTCGGCGGCGCCGT
>JANPDX010000447.1:0-4207 GCA_031431695.1 Dehalococcoidia bacterium | reverse complement strand
CGCCTTCAAAGCGAGGCCCGGCGGGGAAGGTGCGAGTCACGTCGCTGGCGTAGCCGCCGGATTCAGCGCCGGCATCCATGAGGACGATTTCCCCCTGCCGCATCGTGCGTTCGGTGGGCGAAAAGTGGAGGACGGCGCTGTTCGTTCCAGTGCCGACGATAGAGCCATAGGCTGTACGTTCCGCGCCCGCGCGAAAGAATTCAGCTTCGACCTCGACCTGGAGTTGGCGTTCGCTGAGGCCGGGCCTCGTGTTGCGAAGCGCGTAGAGGTGACCGGCACGGGAGGCATCGGCCGCGGCGCGCATGGTTTCGATTTCCGACGGGTCCTTCGCTCTGCGGGATTCGGCAACCTGCTCCGAGAGACGCTCAGCGAGGGCTTCATCGAGGGAAAGTTCGAGCGCCTTCCAGCTTTCCAATCCATACGCGGCCGGACGACGGAGGAGGTCGTGGTTGCCGAGTACGGCGATGCTTTCGCCGCGGCGCTGTTCCAGCCATGAGCGCAGGTCTGCAAGGGGGCGGACGGGGAGCCCCGTGGTGGCGCCAAGCTGTTCGTGGTCGATGCCGTCTCCGACCCAGACACGGTCTTCGAGGCCCGCCTGAGGCGCGAACAGCAGCCAGCCGTCGCGGCCATCAAACGCAAGCACCGTGCCGGGCTCGCGTGCACCTGAGAGGTAGGCGAACTCGGGATGAGCGTGGTATTCGTGGTATTGGTCGGTACCTTCCACCGGGACGTGCGATCCGGAAGGGACCACGACGACGCCATCCGCGAGGTCCCACCGGGTAGCGACCGCCGCGCGGCGTTGCAGGAGATTCGTGGGGTCGTTCAACCTGAACGGAAGTTTATGCCCTCAGGACGTTTGGTAGTTAGCCACGGCCGCAGCGAGCGATGCCGCTATCTCTTGGCGGAGTTCGGGCGGGCCGGCGACGACTGCCTCGGGACCCCAACCACGCACCCAGGGAGAAATCTCAAGAAGGCTGGGCAGGCTCACGCACAGCCGCACACCGCCGTTGGGCAGCGTCTCAAGCTGCTGGGACGGGTGCCAGTAGCTCTCGCGAATGCGTGAGGCGACAGCCGGGGTAAAGTCGATGACCACGTCGTGCTGGACCTCGCCGAATACGACGCCGCCCCAGCTCTGGCGCAATTGCTGCGCGATAAGGTCAACATCGCCCGGTTCGAATTCCCGCTGCATGAGGTCAACTTCGAGGATGCGGTCAAGTTTG
Organism: Dehalococcoidia bacterium; assembly: GCA_031431695.1. GTDB lineage: Bacteria > Chloroflexota > Dehalococcoidia > Tepidiformales > Tepidiformaceae > Amarobacter. Next base: position 2,987 of record JANPDX010000447.1, on the reverse strand, counting down.
AAGACACGAACCTGCTTGTGTTCGGAACTGTATCCAACCACATAGGTGCCGCTCTGGGTGTGGTCGAGGATGTAGGGGTCGAGGTCGGTCTTACGGGCGTTGGCCGAGTTGGCGGAGCGGTAGGTAATGGTTGCGGTGCGATTCGCTGCCCATGCCTCGGTGAGGCGGCGAAGGGTTTCGATGTAGGCGCCGTTCGCGGGAAGTTGGGCGTATTCATTGACCGTCCGGTGCATGTGTCCGGCGAGGCCTTCAGGGACAGCATCGGCAACCTTTTCGAGGGCCGAAACGCCATCCGGGTCGCGCTCATCGGCGGAGCGGAGCATGAGGCGGGTGGCGAAATAAACGGCTCGAGCCTCCTGGAGTGTGAGCCGTACCGGGCCAAAGACGAGGGTGGAGCCGGGCATCAGCGTCCAGCGGCGGTTCTCAAAGACCAGTGGCATGCCCAGCTCGCTCTCGAGCGCCCCGATGTCGCGCTGGATGGTGCGCTGGCTGTAGCCGGTTTCGTGGGCCAGCTCGGCGCAACTGACGCTGCCACGGCGAGCGAGGACATCACGGATTCGCATCAACCTGGTGGCTCGGCGGGTCTGTTCGGTCATTTCCGCTCTCCTTCCGCTGCTTGGGATCAGCGGGCCTTGTGGAAGGCTTGCTGTCGTGGTCAGCGTATCGGCGCTTCGCGACAAAACATGTCGCGTTTGGCGGTATTTTTCAGCCGTCCGTGAATTTATTGCCTACTGTAGACCTGAGCGCGAGCAAATGCACGCGGGTGTGAGCCCCTTCGCACAGGAGGGTTGGTTTCGCGGCATGCGACCGAAACACGGCGCTAGCCTACGATCGGGGATATGCCTGAACCACGCCTGTTCGGTCCGCTCGACTACATCACCGCCGAAGCAATCGGCCAACCCGGCCAACGGCGCTTCCGCCTTCGCGCCATGAACACGAACGGCGAGACCGCAACGCTGTGGTTGGAGAAGGAACAGCTCGCGGCACTTGGGGATGCTATCGAGAACGTCCTCAAGGATGCCGACTTCCGCTATCTGCCTGGACCACTCGACGACGATTCGAGGCCCCCGGTCTTTCCGCTCAAGACCACAATCGATCTGCGACTCGCGCAGCTTTCCATGGGGATCGATGCTCAAGAACGCCGCGTGGTGCTGATCGGGGCGGACGGCCCGGAAGATACGCCCGGCACAAGCGGTGTGACGATGAATTTCGATTACCAACGGAGTTACGAACTGCGCCAGACCATCGTCACGGTGCTGGCGGCGGGCCGGCCGCCCTGCCCGCTCTGTACGGCGCCCATGGACCCCGCCGGTCACGTCTGTGTGCGGACGAACGGCCACCAGCCTCACTAATTCAGGTTAGTTCGAGCCAGCAACGGGCGTCGCGGAGACGGTCGGCGAAGGCGGGCGCGGCGTAGCGGACGGAACCGGGCTTGTGGGAGAGGCGGACGCTGCGGGCGTCGTCGCTGGCGGCGCCATTCCCGGCGGAGAAGGGCTGGGTGTGGCCTCCGCGGCCGGCGTCCCAGTCGGAGCGGGAGTCTCCTCGGGCTCACCCGGAGTAAACGTACCGGGCGGGGGGAGTTCGTACTTCGGCAAATCGCGGAGATCGCCGGCGTCAGCGACTGCCTGAAAACCGCTCTCTTGGCCCAGGACCTCGATGAAGATCGGCCCGCGCTCGAAGACGATTTCCGTGCCGCCGGTGTCGTAAAACCGGGTTCGCGCCTGGCGGTTGGCTTTCTTCCACGACCCGGCGAAGGCCTGGCCACCGGTGAACACTGTCGCCTGACCGGTCCCGAATTGTTCGAGCACGACGTGGCCCTCATCATCCACGACGCGCTCCGGCACGGTCATCACGATGACAGTGGCGAAGGCGAGTTGCTCATCGGTCAGGGCATCGCGATGGGCCCCGCCGAATTGGAAGCGGAGGTATCGCCTGGCGGCGGAGTCCCACTTCCATTGGATGTACTGCCACGCGTGCAGGCGTCCAGAGAAATCGATTTCCATGCCCTCGGCGCGTTCGCCCTTCGGCAGTGGGGTGGTCGGATCGCGGAACAACCAGGATTCTGTTGTAGGCGGGCCGGCGAATCCCAACTGGCCGGCTGCCTCGCGCAGATAGGCGGTACTGGTGGCGAGGTCGTACGGGCCCAAGCGGTCGGCGTCGCGATAGTAATAGTTGCCCGGTCCGGGAGAGAACGCGTTGAGGTCAGGAATGCCGTACTCGATGATCTGGGCGATGGCGTTGGCTTCGTTATCGGCGGTTGAGCCGCCAGCGTGGCCGTACAGTGCCGCCAGTTCACTGGCCCAGATGACGAACGGCGTGCGGGCCGAACGCACCGGGAGAATTTTCTCGGCATCCTGGCGCCAGTAGACCGCCATGAGCCGGGTGATTCCGCCTTCGACAAACCCCTCGTAGACGATGTCGGCGCGGTTCAGGCCTGCCTGCGGATAGGCGCCGGCGGCGTTATCGACCATGACGGCGAGCGGCAGCAGGTCCTTGCGAGCTTCCCACTCTTCGTCAGTCATCGGCATGCCATCGAGGATTCCGGGGTGCTTGATGGGCGTGGGGACTGGCTCGGGTGACGGGGTTGGGATGCTCACGGAGGTCGCAATGGGCGTCGCCGTGGGAGCAGACGCGGTTGGCTCGACGCTTCGACTATCGCCATCTGGGATGGCAAGCATTGCGACCGTCACGCCCACGACGACCGCGGCCATGGCGGCGGCGGCGCCAACAACGCGGGGCCGGGCGAATCGAGAAAGGACGAGACCCATCGACCGATGCTACGAAGGGGCTTCGCCGCTGGCAACGGGGGCCAGCGCCGTCCCCTGCCGTACGTTGCGTCGATCGCGATACAAGCGGCACAGTAGACCGATGAAGCGTCTTGGCATCCTCACGAGTGGCGGCGACGCGCCCGGAATGAATGCTTCCTTGCGGGCCGCGGTCCGCACAGCGGGCAGCCACGGAGTATCGATGGCCGGGTACCTCGACGG
>JANPDX010000446.1:0-2655 GCA_031431695.1 Dehalococcoidia bacterium | reverse complement strand
GAACGTGCCCGCTGCCGCCTGGACGGAACTCTGGAACCAGAACCAGGGGAACAGCCCGGCCAGCAGAAACTCGGCGGTGATCCCCGTGCCGAGCACTTTGCCCAGGGCGAACGAAAGGATGAGTCCGAGCGCGAGCGGCCGCACCAGCGACCACGCCCAACCAAAAAGGCTGCCCTGGTAGCGAAGGCGAAGGTCGCGGCTGGCCAGGGCGGCTAGCAACTCGCTCGACCTTCGGAATCCCCGTGCCCCGGACGCTCGGAACTGCTCGTTCGCCGCACTCATAGCGAGATTATGCGCCCGGCGTTCATGGCGGGACACTCACCGATGAAAAGTCCGGGGCGGGCACGGGTAGCTCAGCGGCGAAGCTCATCTTCAGGCGGGCGAAACGGCCAGCGGAATCCGCACGGTCAGCGTCGTGCCCTTGCCGGGCGAGGATTCGACCGAAAGGCTGCCCTGGTGCTCTCGGATGGTCCGATGAGTGATGGCGAGGCCAAGGCCCGTTCCCGCCCCGACCGCCTTCGTCGTAAAGAACGGTTCGAAGATTCGGCGCTGCGTCGCCTCGTCCATGCCCTTGCCAGAGTCACGCACCGAGAGGTGGGCGGACTCTCCGTCCGCTTTGAGCGTGATGGCAATCTCACCGCTTTCACCCACGGCGTCTCGGGCGTTCAGGATCAGGTTAAGGATGGCCTGCACCATTTGTCCCCGATTTAGCTCGACAATCACGGGCTTCGCACCGAGGTCAACCAGAAAGCGAACGTTGACCGGGATCGCGGGGCGGGCCAGGGCAGCGGTTTCTTGAAGGCATTGACGAAGGTCTTCCGTTGCGAACTGTTCCGCGGGCGTACGGGCGAAATCGAGAAGGCTTCGGGTCAACTCCGCGCCCCGCACGGCTGCCGACTTAATGCTCGCAACTGACTCGCTTGCTTCTTTGTCCAACTCACCCATCTCAAGAAGGCCGACGTTCCCCAGAACCGTGGACAGGAGATTGTTGAAGTCGTGCGCCACGCCGCCCGCAAGAGCGCCAAGTCCCTCGAATCGCTGAGCCCGTGCCAGTGCCTGGTCGGACTGCTTCCGGGCGGTGACGTCACGGATGACGAGCAAGGTCTGCTCCCCTCCCGTTCCTTGCATTTGCCGGCCCGCGATTTCGACATCGATGGCAGTGCCATCGCGACGGGTCAGAACCGCGTCGATCACCGCCGCCGGGTCTTCGGCCCAGGTTTCCCACACCGATCGCTCCGACGAAACGTCGAGGCCTCGAAACGATGGAGTCGTTTCGAGGTCCCGGCTGCTGAGGCCGGTGATACGCGCGCAAGCGGCGTTGGCATAGACGACCCGTCTGCCATCCAGGATCGCCATTCCGAGGCCCAGTTGGCTCTGCGCTTCCAGCATTGTCTCCCGGAATGCGGTCTCCTGGCGCTGCACTGCAAGCGCGCCACGAAGGCTCACCACCTGCCGACCGACTACGAGGCCCAGGCCGAGAATCCCTGCTACGAGCAGTGCGTCCGCGTCTCCGCGCCGCATTTCGTTCAGTGTGATGGCCACGCAGATAGCGACGAAGACATATGGGACTGCCGCCGCCCGCGCGAACTTGACCTGCGGGATCCGTATCGCGATTTCCGGTCGCACCACCGCCGCCACCGCAATCATCCATAGCCCGGCCAGCCACGACAGATCGAATGCCCCGGCGTCGAAGTAATAGAGAATGTCGCCCACGGCAAGGACGGTCGCGGCAACCATCAGTAGCGCATTACGGAGTGTCAGACGGCCGGTGTAGGCCGCCGTGAGAACCGTCGCGAGGATGCAAAGGTCGAGTACCAGGTAGGTTGCGCCGACTATCTTTTCCATGAGGTCGCCGTCATTGGTTCGTGGAATCACGAAGTGCCAGAGGATCCCCGCTGCCACAACGATGAGCGCGCCCGCATCGAACAACCATCGCCGGTCCTCGCGCTTCCAGAGGGGTGATGTGAGGAGCCCAACCGCGACGATGTAGGCGACGTAGGACGCAAGGTAGAGAGGGTCGAACCATGTCACGTACCCGGGTACCTCGCCGTTGATTCGTGTCACCACGGACCAGAGCGCGTCCAGGGTAGCGGTGGCGCCGAGCGCGCCGGCCATCACGATCCAACCGCGCCGATCGGTTCCCGTGCTGTTTTTCGTGCGCAGCGTTGCAAGGGCGAGGGCCACGATTGCTGCCAACGAGTACGTCAGAATCCCGACTATCGCGTAGCTGTTCGCGAAGAAGATCGAATACAACAGGACATGCAGAACCGCGACGCCGCTTAGCACCAGGATCGTCGCCCACCGGCGGACAATCGGCATCATCATCATCTCGTTGACTAACTATCGGCGTTGTGGGCCGCCGCCGCTGTCGGGGGAAACCCTAACGGCGGAACCGCACGCTATTCCTGGCGCACTCGCTTCAGGAAGGCCCGCGCCCGTTCCGTCCGGGGATGGCCGAAAAACTCGGTTGGCGTGCCTTCTTCCTCCACTTCGCCTTCATCCATGAATACCACGCGGTTCGCCGCTTCCCGCGCGAACCCTATCTCATGGGTCACCGCCAGCATCGTCATCCCGCCCGCGGCAAGGTCCCGCATGACGGCCAACACTTCGCCCACCAGTTCGGGGTCCAGGGCGCTTGTTGCTTCGTCGAACATC
>JANPDX010000445.1:0-2524 GCA_031431695.1 Dehalococcoidia bacterium | reverse complement strand
GAAGACACGATAGGTTTCGTCCTTGCCGACGCGTTCCGCCACCTGCCGATTTTTCAGATGTTCTACGACCCAAGCCTCTCCTTTCCAGGGTTCTTCGAGATTGAAGGCCTCCTATTTCCTTTCGAGTTCAACGGCCCCGTGTTCCCTTTGGGGCACGCGCTGGGCACCGAATGGGACTTCACGCCGACGGACGAGTCCAAGTTCGGTGACTGGAAGAAAGCGAATGCCCAGGTTGACAACCTGCGCGACCTCTCGGCTGACCCCTGGGGGGACTGGTTCTGGTATGGGATGCTCGACGAAGACATGAACACCACTGGCGCCGGCTGGACGTGGTATGGCCTCGCGACGAACGGCGTTGCCTCGGGCAAGTTTGGAAAGAAGCAATCGGCCAGTTCGCCATGGTTCATGGACTATGGCCTGACCCTCGCGCACGAACTAGCCCATGTCGTTATGTCAGGCGACGACCACGTCCTGTGCGCCGGAAGCGAAGCCGGCGGGGGAGGCGTGGACCCCAACTACCCGTACCCGGTAACTGATTCGACCCCCTGCAGCATGGCCGCAATCGACCCCACGGGGTACTACGGCTTCGATGTCTACTGGTCCCTGTGGTCCGAAGTGCTGAGTGGTCCCGAGATAATTTCGAACGACCCAGGGGACGCGGAACCGCAGCGCGGGTTTCCCCTCATGGGCTATGAGGCGCCTCAATGGACCGACCCGTACGACTATTGCAAACTGCTGGTCGGCTTTGGCCTCTCGTGTGACCCATCAATGGTCTTGCGGCCGCAAGACCAGCCACGATTCGCGGCTGCGGCGGCTCCCGGCCACGCCCACACAAGCGGGCAGGTCTCGCCACACCCCTCTGCCCTGGTTGGTCAATCCCCCCTCTACCTTGTTCATGTGCAGGGAGCGGCCGATCCGGCGGCGCGTACGGGTTCCATCGACAGCGTGCTCGCCACTGGCTCCGCGCCCGCGGGCCCGGCCGACGATTCACGGAGGCGTCTCGGCTTGATGGCGGCTGAACCGAGCGGTGCATCGCTCGTGTTCCTCGACGCGGCAGGAGTAGCTCTCGAGTCGTATCCCTTGGCCAACCTCGATCCGCAGCCGCATGGATCGTCACCGTCAAACTCTTCAAGTATCGATTTTGGAGAGTGGTTCGAACTTCCGCCACGCGCCACCGTTATCGATCTGCGATTGTCCGGGCTTAGCCTGGCGCGCAGAGCTGCCTCTTCCGGCACACCATCCGTCACCCTGATCTCTCCCAACGGCGGCAGCATCGGCGCCCCCGTGACGCTTGAATGGCGGGGGAGTGATCCCGATGGCGACCGATTGCTGTATACGATCCTCTATAGCCCTGATGACGGGGTGAACTGGCGACCAATCTTTTCTAATATCGAGTATTCCAAAGTCACGCTGACTTCGTTGCTTCCTCTTTCCGGTAGTCAGCGCGCTCGCTTTAAGGTGATCGCCTCAGACGGGTTTAACTCCGCCGAGGACAGTTCGGATCAGCTCGTGACCGTGCCAGACGTCGCGCCATTCCCAACCATCTTTGGCCCGGCCAGCAAATCGATTTTTCCGGGAGGGTTTTCCGTTGTCTTCACGGGGACTGCGTTCGACATGGAGGAATTCGGTCTTCCTTCCGAGGGCCTGAGCTGGGAATCCGACCGTGACGGACCTTTCGGCGATGGCTCCGAAGTGATGACACGCACGCTGAGCATCGGCGTGCACCGAGTCACTCTGCGAGCGCGCGACGGCGCCGGAAACCTCGGCTCGGCCACTGTGACCATAGAGATTACAGCGGATGGAGCACGCCAACTCCCAGGCGACGATGTCACCGCCGAATTGACGCGCCTCTTCGGTGAGGGCGATGCCGGCGACAGCAACGCAACCCTTTGGTGGTTGCTCGGTGGTGGCGCAATCGTCGTCTGCATTGCGGGAGTGGCATTCTGGAGGGCGAATAAGCGCCGCCCTATGCCTCCTCTACCGCCTGCCGAACCTCCTTCAATCGCCTGAGCGAGCGGATGACCTTGTCCTGATCGTCGGTAAGGTGGCGCACGATAATGTCGGTATACCCCAGTGCCGCGTAGCCCCGGAAGGCAGCAGCGACCTGGTCAATCGACCCGGCGATGGGCGCTCCAGGGTCGAAGCCGCGGTATCCCGCATCGATGATCGGGTCGGCGACGGCGTGGGCTTCTGCTTCCGATTCCCCCACGTAGATGTCGCGGCGGAGCGCGACCACACCGGGGTCCTTGCCCAACGCGTCGCATGCTTCGAGGTAAGTCGAGACCTGCCGGGCGGCCTGCGCCGGCGCCAGCGATGGAGCGGCCAACCAGCCGTCGCCCATGCGTGCCGCCCGCTCGATGGCGACGCGGGCGCTTGCTCCGATCCAGAACTCGACCGGTTCCGGCGGTCGTGGCGAGACGCGAGCATTCTCGAATTTGAAGCGGCCATCGGACGAGACGGCTTCGCCAGCGAGCAGGCGGCGGACGAGATCCAGCGATTCTTCGAAGGCGGATGGCCGGTGCTT
>JANPDX010000444.1:0-2658 GCA_031431695.1 Dehalococcoidia bacterium | reverse complement strand
CAGGCGGGCGACAAGTTCGCTGACGCTCAACTCATCTTGTTCGAGCAGCTGGCGGAGGATGGCGAGGCGCCGGGCATCACCGAGGACGCGGAACCGCGCCGCGACTTGTTCCAGGAGCTGAGAGGGGACGAGTTCCGGCATGTAAACTACTCTATAACCATGTGATTATTGATGTCAAGGCTTACCGAAGCGGTGTTGCCCGGCGGGTGCAGCGTGGAATAGACTCGCGCCAAACTCAGGCGCACCAGGCGCAGGAAGGTCCACCAAATGGCAAGCCCGGAAGCAGAAGCAGCAAAGGCACAAATGAGGGCGTTCGCGGAGGCGGCGCTTGGGTCCGGTGTACTTCCTACGCTCGAACAGCAGCGAGCGAGCATGGTGTTCATCGCGGAGACTGCTACGGAGCCATCCGGAATCACGATCAGCGAGACGTATGCCGGCGGTTCCAGGGCCTATTGGCACGATGCCGCGGGAGCGGCGAACGATCGGGTAGTCCTCTACGTTCACGGCGGGGGCTACGTCATCGGATCGGCGAGGAACTACGACCGGTTCGCGGGCCATCTCGCCAACTCCGTAGGCTGTCGTGTCCTGAACCTGGACTACCGGCTGGCACCCGAGCACCCGCACCCGGCCGCGGTGCAAGATTCGACGAATGCCTACCGCTGGCTGCTCGCGCAGGGGTACAAGCCCGAACACATCGCCATCTCCGGCGACTCCGCCGGCGGCGGGCTCACGCTCGCGACGCTGCTTTCGATCAAGGAAAACGGGCTGCCACAACCGGCCGCAGGCGTGCCGCTTTCACCGTGGACCGACATGGAGGGCAGCGGCGACTCGATGACCTCGAACGCACCGAACGACCTGATCGTGCAAAAGGCTGCACTGCAGGGCATGGCGGCCGCATTCCTCGGTGAAGGAACACATCCCCGCGACCCGCTGGCAGCGCCGCTGTATGGGGACTACCGGGGGCTCGCTCCGCTCTACATCCAGGTTGGCGGCGACGAGACACTGCTCGATGACTCGACGCGGGTGGCCGAAAAGGCGCGTGCCGCAGGCGTCGAGGTGAAGCTGGATGTCTTCCCCGAGATGCAGCACGTCTTCCAGACCTCGGTCGGCAACATGCCCGAGGCGACAGACGCGGTGCAGCGGATTGGTCAGTACCTGAAGGTGAAGCTGGGGCTTTAGGGGAGTTCAGACTGTCTCCGGCCGTCAAGGATCTCGGAAAGCACCACTCTGTCGGCGAGGACCCGATACATGAAACGGAAATCTCCAGAGCGAAGAATCCGCATGTTCCGGTTCCGCCTCGACCTCTGCCCGCTTTCAGGGAAGTCTCGTAGCTGTTCGAGGACCCTTTCGTAGGCCGCCACGAAGTCCAATGCCAGGGATCGACTCCGGTTCGACAGCTGATCCGAGATTTCCAGCAGGTCGTCGATCGCCTCGTCCGAGACCTGAACTCTCATTTAGCGGGCTGACGCCGTCGAATCCGATCTTCAACTCGTGAGCGGATTTGCTCCAGGAACTCCGGCGTAACGTCGTGAACACGGCCAGCTTCAATGTCGGCGTCCACTCGCCGCTGTGCCGCGTCAACGTCTATTCCCGCGAAGTCCGGGTGTTCGAGCTTCTCGACGGCAGCCTCAATAGCAGCCTCCACAGACGGGTAGGCGCCATCGCGGACGAGGCTTTCGACGCGTTCCTGGGCGGCGGCGCTCAATTCCACATGCATGTGGATATCGTAGCAGGAGAGCGAAGGCGAGTGGGCTCGGACGAGACCGAGGTTCTCGGACATTCGGCCGTTCTTGCGAGGAACAACAAAAGGCCCGGGACAATCTATCCCGGGCCTTGCTTGCCGTGCGAGATGAGGACGCCTCAGTGCGGGCCGTTCACCCAGTCGATGACTTCCTGGCGGTCTACGCGGTAACCGAACGAGGAGCCTGCGCAATTCGCGTTCAGGACGAATGAATTGACGGCGACGATGTAGTGGACGCCGCCGCTGATATGGAAGATTGGGCCACCGGAATCGCCGAAGCAGGTGCCGCCCCCGCCAGTCCCGTTACCCGGGTCGTTGCTGGTCTGGAGGTTGTAGCCGTCTGTCAGGTTGCTGGTGAGGTTCACCAGTTGGACTGTTGCCTTGAGGCGATCCTTGATGGCGCTCAGTTCGGGCTTCACGGATTGGAGTCCGTAGCCGACTACTTCGAAGTTCACATCCTGCTGGCCGCGCTTTGTTGCGAGTGAGTCCAGGTAGCCCGCGCTCGCGACCGTTGGATAGCTTTTCAACCGGATCGCTTTATTCAGGACAACCACGCCTACATCGCCGGTGTCGGGCAGGAAGAGTCCACCCTGCCAGTTCGGGCCAGCGAATGCGGTGCCGGCGATGCCGCCGCTGTTCGGGTACCCCGGCTCGGTCGTTTTGTTGACTTGCTCGGTCGTATAGAAGCGAGCACCCGCGTTGAGCTCGCTGCAGTGAGCGGCTGTCAGGACGAGCTTCGGTGCAATCAGGGCGCCGGAGCAGCGCCACTGGGGGGCGCCGGATTCATCGTAGAAGACGAGCAGGCCAACGTACGGGTGCTCGCCAGCATCCGGTGCGCCGTAACGGACGGCCGAGGCGGGAGCGGCCAGTGCGGCGAGAGCGATAAGCCCCGCCAACACCAGCGTAAGTTTCAGCGC
>JANPDX010000443.1:0-4671 GCA_031431695.1 Dehalococcoidia bacterium | reverse complement strand
GTGGCCACCGAACTGGACGGTCATCGCCCGTCGTTCGGCCTCGGCGAGAATATCCGAACCTTCGGCGTCCCAGCGTTCGAACATCCATCCTGTGCCGTCGGCGGCGATCTCATCGGCGCTCTCTGGCCGTTTGGCGCCATCGCGGTGGATGACGCTTGGAGGCGTGTCGTGAAGAAAGACGCTGTTGAGGCGGTTGCGGCTGGCGAACTCGAGCCAATCGCGCCACTCATCGTGAAGCGCGTCATTTCCGAGGATCAGGGTGCGCCTCGGGAACGAAGGGACTCTTCGGACGGTTCCTTCAGCGATGGCCTTGCCGGGGACGAATCGGACGCCGGAGGCACCGGGCCGCACCCAGAGGAAGCCGAGTTGTTCGAGGAGCCAGTAGGCGCCGTTGAGCGCTCCTCGCGGTGAATCGCCGGCGATGATCACTTCACGGGCGCGGACTGTGACTTCGTATGCGTCGGTCCGGGAGCTTGCTGCTGAAATGTGGATGGAGGCAGCAGTAGCAGTCCCGGACCGCGGAGTGCGGGCGAGGTGCTGTCTGACTTCGTCTGCCGCGTGTAACAACGTTACGTCGCCTGATCCAACGGTGACAGCGCCGGGTGCGAAATCGCCAATGGTAAGTGACACGACCGGATATTAAAGTTGGGGCCGGTTCGAGGCTAGGAAGCCTGTCTCTCGATGAGCTGCCCGACAAGCTGGCGCACGAAGGCGAGCTGCGGCGGAGTCATGTCGCGGAAACGCAGGTGAAGGACGGTTTTACTGCCAACGGAGTGCGTGGAGACAACGTCGCACAGGAGCCGCGCTGAGTAACCGTTTGCGCGCAACCCGACTTCCATCTGACTACCGCCCGGACGAGTCTCGACCTCTACCGCGGCGCCACTGACCGAGACATCGATCAGGGAGCCGGCCTGGCGCGAGTTGCCAAGTACCGATCGAACTTCCGCGGCGAGTTCGACATCGAAGCGGACAGCACGCCTGAGGTCAATAAGGCTCCAGTTCGACGTCAGCCGGAAAGCGGCGACATCGCCTTTACGGGCCGTGAAGGTGGCGCTACACACGAACCGGGAACCGGGGGTACCCCAGATGATGGAATAGGTGCCGGTTGCGGCCCAGGCTGTTGGAGCTCCGAAGATTCGGGCCGCGAGCGTGTCATCGCGATGCACGATGAGTTCGCCCTGCCATTGCTTGGGCGGGACAGAACGTTGGACGACCAGGATAGGCGTTCCGGGTTCGGGACTCGCGCTCATGCAGTAGTTATCGGTGAATGAAACGAAATTCGTAGGGTGTACGGGCGAACGAATAGGGTGAAGATAGCGGCGAAGACCATGGACTCTGAACTACCTCGCCTTTCTATGATGGGCCGTCACGACACGGCTGAAGTGGTCGCCGTCGAACGAGCCTCATATTCGGCTGGTTGGCCGGCGACGGCGTTCGAGCGCGAACTCACGCAGAACGCGATGGCACGCTACGTCGTGCTGCGGGCCAGGCCCCAGGGTCCGATCGTCGGCTTCGCGGGTCTCTGGCTGATGGTGGACGAAGCACATGTCGTCACGGTGGCCGTGCTGCCCGAATCGCGGCGGCGCGGCTACGGCAGGATCCTGGTTCACGGACTCATTGAGGTAGCCATTCGCCACGGCATGCAGATGGCCACCCTGGAGGTCCGGGAATCGAACGGCGCGGCGCAGGCGCTCTATCGCGAGTTCGGCTTTTATGATGTCGGCGAGCGAAAGCAGTATTACTCGGACAATCACGAGAACGCTATTATTATGTCTACTGAATCGCTTGCGAGCGACGCCTATGCAAAGCGATTGGGGAGGCTCCGGACGGAGCTATCCGGATGGTTCCCGGGGATAAACGTGGCGCCCGAAGGCATGGATGCGCCAACAACTATTCGAGCGTAGTGGTGAGCTCGCGGAGCAAGCTTTCGGCACGTTCGAGGCGGGCCAGGATTCCCCATGGCCCGTGGATATTCAGGGTCATGTTCTCTGCCTGCCCGCGGACACCGGGAAGGCGGCCGGGCTGGCCAGCGGCCTCAAAGTAGCGGACGACTTCCGTCGAATCTTCGCCGTACGTGGCGCGAAGGATTTCGCGAGTGCGGGCATCCCAGAGATCGTAGTCAAAGGGGTTGGGACCGCTGCCACGGAGACGCCCGATTCGGTCGATCTGGCCCTGTATGCGCTCGCGCGCTTGGGCCGGGTTAGAGACAGTGGTCATTGCCGAGAAGTGTACAGATGCCAGTCGAAACGGGCACGTCAGCTCAGGCCGCCCTGGATTTCAGTTCGAAGGCGATATCGCCAAGGCTCAGGAGGGCACCGACCATCTCGCCGGGCGCGCCCCTCATGGATCGCTCGGCATCGAGGAGGAAGGCTCGGATCTGTTCGGGTCCGTCGTCCGCGTAGAAACTGGCCGGGCGCAACACGCCGAGGCTGTTGCTGCACAGCACCTTGCCTTCGCGGTCACGCGCCGCCAGCGCGAGGGCAACGTGGTCGATCCCGTATGGCCGGCGCATTTCACCCATGGACGAGCGAACCCAACGAATGACGCCGTCGATGAGTGCGTCCTTTGTCTCCGGGCCGTGGTCGCCGATTTGCCATGTAGATTCGCGGATGCCGACCCCGTTGCGGATCAGTTGTTCGACTTTGCGGTGGGTTGAGAACCGAGCAAATAGCGCCATCACATGAACAATCGACCGTCGCGGCCCAAACTTGGTTGCAATTCGGTTGGAAAGAGTCGGAGCGGTGGCCGCCGGGAGGGCCAGCCGATACACTCGGTTCACGTGGATAACGATTTCAATGTTGACCTCGCCGAGATTGCCTCGACGATCCGGAGCCATGACGTGGTGGTCCTTCGATTCGTGACGGTCGGGCAACGCATGCTGCTTGACTTTCGATCAAGCGATATTGACGGGCCGGCTGTACGACTGGTGGAACCGGTCAAGAGTGTCCAGGAGCGATATGCCAACCTTCGGAAGATTCGGCCGCGCTTCCGTGACCCAGAAAAGATCGTGATGGTCTATTGGCCGCGATTCACCCGGTCGCTTGGCGAAACCGACGCATGGCGCGAAGTGAACGCGCGGCTGGTTGAGAGTGGCCACCCGGAGAGCGTCCGAGAAGCGGAGCTGTCGCTCGCGGAGTTAGTGGCGCTGGAACACGAACACCAGAAGGCTGCGGTGCGTGGGGCGGAAGGCTTCAAGACGCTCTGGAGCCGTACGCCGGCGCCTCGGTAACCAGCTTGGAACGTTCGGAAGTCCGCAAACTTGTGCGCGAGGCGGTTGGCTCACTGCCCCGGGATCTCATCCGCACGGTTCACAACGTCGACATCGTTATTGAACGGCGCCCGACTGCTCGCGACAGAAAGCTGGGCGGAATCGGACCGGGGAGCCTGTTGCTCGGCCTGTACCACGGAATCCCGCTCACGAAACGGGGCGAGTATTACAACCTCGTCGCGCCGGACAAGATCAGCATTTACCAGGAGCACATCGAGGCGATTTGCTCCTCCGACGACGAAGTCCGTGAACAGGTGCGAAAGACGGTCCTGCACGAACTCGGCCACTACTTCGGGATCGATGACGACCGCCTTCACGAACTGGGGATGGGGTGAGATAGAGTCGAGGGGATCGACGGCGGGAGCGAGGATAACGCAGCGATCCGGGTCAATCGGAGCTAACCTGCGGATTGACCGAGTCGGATGTGGTGCCTACGGTGAAACGATATGACGAGCGGCGGATACGCAGCAAGGCGTGTGGGGACGCGTGGGGTTCGAAGGGCGCCGCTTGCGACCGGCAGCCAGCGCACCCTGTTCGCATTCGCCCTTCTCACCTTTTTCCTGGCCACGAGCTACACGGGTATCGCGCTACTTTCGCGCGTGACTCCGGCGCTTTTCCCGGGGCGATCGCTGAAGAACGTCGCCGTGATCGCGGTGTTGGATCGCGTGGTAAGCGTTCCGGAGGCGTCCGCGTCAGGGAGCTTTCAAGACCCAATCCGCTTCCTGATCCTTGGCATCGACAAGCGGCCGCAGTTCGAGTTCCAGGAGAACGAGTCGGGCGCTTACTTGACGGACGTGGTCATGGTCTCTTCGACGGATCCGGTGACGAAGAAGACCACTCTGGTCAGCTTTCCGCGGGACATGCTGATCGATATCCACAAGAAGAACGGGTTCACGTACGCGGCCCGGATTAACAACTCCTACGGCGTGGGCGTCAAAGACGGGGGCAATCGGGCCGCTGGTGTGGAGCAGGTGAAGCGGGACCTGAAGAAGAACTTCGGGATCACCATCGACAACTACGTGATTCTCGACTTTAAGGGTGTCGAAGGACTGGTGGATGCCATCGGCGGCGTTACCGTGGATGTGCCCAGGGAACTGGCCGTCGATAACTGGTTCTACAGCGACGACGATCGGAACGCGCGGTACGTGGCCTTTCCTCCCGGCGTGATCCAACTCGACGGATACCTGGCGGTTGCGTTCGGCCGGCACCGGTCACAGGACAGTGACCTGGAGCGCGTGAAGCGCCAGCAACTCGTGGTGAAGGCCGCACTACAGAAGTCGTTCTCGGCCGGGGTGATTGCGAAGAATCCCCTCGAACTGTGGGACGCCTACAACGGTCTTGTGAAGACCGATATCCCACGGGCACAAATGCTTCCCCTCGCCGACCTGCTGCGGATGACGAAC
>JANPDX010000442.1:0-7442 GCA_031431695.1 Dehalococcoidia bacterium | reverse complement strand
GGGCCTCTCGGAAACGCGACGGCGGGTCTCTTCGAGCGGTTCACCGTTGCAGATATCGAGCGCTTTTCGGGCCAGCGTGAAACCGTTGGTGTGCAAACCGGAGCTTGGGATGCCGAGCAGCACGTCGCCAACGGCCACTTTCGAACCATCGATGATGCGGTCCTTTTCGACCACGCCAACGATGAAACCGGCCAGGTCGAATTCGCCGGGATGGTAGATATCGGGCATGTCGGCGGTTTCGCCGCCGAGGAGGGCGCAATGCGCTTCGGCACAGGCCCGCGCCACGCCTTCGACGAGCGAGTGCTTCTGCTCGTTGGTCAGCCCGTTGCCGGCGATGTAATCGAGGAAGAAGAGGGGCTCGGCGCCACAGGCCATGATGTCGTTGACGCTGTGGCCGAGGATGTCCGGCCCGCAGAGGTCGAGGCGGTTGGTGGCAAGGTGGAGGCGCACCTTCGTGCCGATGCCATCGGCGCTGGCCGAAAGCACCGGGTCGCGGTACTTCTCACCGAGCCGAAACAGCCCGCTGAACGGCCCGGCGTCGCTGAGGACTTCGGGCCGGCGGGCCTGCGCGAGGATCCCCGGGAGGGTTTTGGCGAACTTGCTTCGCGCGGCGATATCGACGCCGGCTGCTGCGTACTGCCTCGGTTCGGTCACACCCTCAGCCTATCGGGTTCCCGCCAAAGACGACACAAGACTTCGGAACGCAGAGGCGCGGAGGCGCGGAGGGGGGGAGGAAGGGGTGAGGGCACGATTAGATTGGTGTTGTTTGCTGCGAAGCCGCCCAGTGCTCCTCTACAGATCTCTGCGCCTCCGCGCCTCCGCGTTCCGTCACAGTCATCGACAATGCGCGGGGGCCAATCCACAATCGAACCATGTCTGCAATGCCTGAACCGCTTGAACGACTCCTCGAAGATTTCCAGTTCGCCGACCGGGCGGAGCGTATCGACATGCTGATTGAGTACGCCGACCGCTTCGTCGAAGTCCCGGCGAACGTTGCCGTCCGCCCGTTCGCGGAAGAGAACCACGTCCAGAAGTGCGAATCCGAAGCCTACGTGTGGGCGGAAGACCTGCCGGATGGCACCCTCAAGTACCACTTTGCCGTCGAGAACCCCCAGGGCATCAGCGCGCGAGCCTGGGCGGTCATCATGGATGAAACCCTTTCGGGCCAGCCGCTCGATGTCGTCGCAAACACGCCCGGCGATGCAGTCTTCACGGTCTTCGGCAAGGAAGTCTCGATGGGCAAGGGCATGGGCCTGATGGGCATCACCGACCTGGTGACGTTCTTCGCAAAGCGGAAGCTCAAGGCCCGGGGCGAGGGCTGAACTGTTCCCTGTTCCCCGTTCCCTGTTCCGTCTACCTATGCGCTTCGGCGTAGTGGCGTCCCAGCAAGTCATTCCCGAAATCGCCCAGCGGGTCTCGCCAGACCGCGTGGATATGGCTGCCGTCTTCCATTGGCGAATCGTATTCGATGAGCAACCGCGGGCCCTGTATCCGGTAGTAGTGGGCCGAATGTCCGGTATCGCCGCCAGCCCAGGCGAAGTGGATCGCATCGAGGTCCGACGCCGTGCGAGCGGTCTGTGCTGCCGCCGCTTCGTTGGCCACTCGACCGGTGTAAACTCCGACCAGCTCGCGTAGAGCGTCCCGCTGCGCCGGAGCCATCGCCGCCGCCGGGAGTCCCTTCGCCACCGCCGTGTAGGCGAGCGGCGCCAGCGCTTCGGCGGTCGAGGCCAGGTGGGTAGTAGCTTGTTCCCAGCGCTCTCGTTGTTGTTGCACGAGGTTTTCGGGGACTGCCCTCGGCCCCATGATCACCCAGGGCAGAATTGGCAAGTCGCCTTCGACCACCGCCGGCCGGTTAGCGGTCACCATGTCGTGCGGGGCCTTGTGGAGCAGCAAGGCCTGGCTGCGTTGGCGCTCGTTGAGCATGTGGAACAGTTCGAGCCCGAGCTTTCGTTCAGCCTCCAGGGGCCGCAGGAAGAACCCCGGCTGGAGCGGCGCCTCGGCCGGGTTCGCGCCGAAGAAACAGGGGTTCGAACTCACTTGCCCACCCGCGATCGTGGCATGGACGGAGACATGGTGGCCGCCGAACGACCAGCCCCAGCGTTCCGCGCCCGGTGCCCCGAAGATGCAGACGAAGTACATCGCGGGGTCGCGGCGAATGCTCGGCGCGGTTCGGTCGTAGCCCAGGAATGGGCGGCCTGGCCAGTTCTCCATCGGTGCGAGGATTGCCTCAATGCTCATGATTGTGGCGGCGGTGTTGTAGC
The DNA here is from genome assembly GCA_031431695.1 of Dehalococcoidia bacterium. GTDB lineage: Bacteria > Chloroflexota > Dehalococcoidia > Tepidiformales > Tepidiformaceae > Amarobacter. Next base: position 5,181 of record JANPDX010000442.1, on the reverse strand, counting down.
CGCCCTCGCTCAGCCCACTGTGCAGGAGTTGGCGGGCGAGCTGCTGCTGGAGTGCGTCGAGTTCGATGAGCGGGATGCCCGGACGGGCGTTCGGCGTGTAGTACCACTCGGTGCGCTCGGCTTCGTTTTCGAACGTCCGGGTCGCCCGCTCGCGCTGCGCCGGGTCAAGCGCGTCGAGGAATCGCGTTGCCGCGGTAGCCATGGCCTTGGTCAGTTCGGTGGTCATGCGACAACCTCCTTCTGGATGTGCGCCGAGGCTACGCCTCTGCGCGACCTGATGTCACCGTCAGGAATCCTGTCACGCGGGACGCGTCGCCTTGAGCGAGAACATTAGCGGGCACCAGTCGCGTTGCTCAGGGGGCAGCATCCAGGCCGTGCGGCGCGAGTGCCTTGTGCCTTCCGCGGTCTCTTCGCTGGAGACCATCCATGGCAGGCCCTGCCAGGCCATCTCTCGATGTTCGTGGAGGAACTCCACACGCAGCCCGGCATCGATCAGCGCCGTCACGATCTCGCCAAGACCGTGGTTCCACTCGAAGTTGCCGGTGTTCTTCAACGGCGGGCCATCGACGTAGGTATATTCGCCCACGTACTCGTTGGGGGTCGGCGTTTCGAAGTAGGGATAGCCAACGACCATCTGCTGGTCGTCGCGCTTCGAATCGAGATCGAGCGAAAGCAGCATGGGGTGCCCGTCGTATACGTAGACGAAGCCCCCCGGCTCCAGGAATTTCGCAACGACCTGCGCCCAACCGCGGATGTCGTGCAGCCAGCAGAGTGCGCCGATCCCGGTGTAGACGATGTCGAACCGTTCGGTGATGGCGGAATGCGCCTCGTAGAGGTCCGATTGGACAAAGGTGGCGTCCGTCACGCCTACCTGCAGCGCGAGGGATCTGGCCTGTTCGATCGCGGGCAGTGAGAAATCGAGGCCGGTCACCGCCGCTCCGAGGCGCGCCCAATTGAGGGTATCCATGCCGAAGTGGCACTGCAGATGCAGCAACGATTTACCGCGGACATCCCCGACTTCTTCCATCTCCAGCGGATAGAGTGACTTTTCGCCACGGAGGAACCCCTCGAGGTCGTATCCGCGGGAGGCGACATGGATCGGGACGGATTCGTCCCAGCGGGCGCGATTTGCCTCGTAGTACCTGCTGTTGTCGCCGGTGCTCAACGGGAGACCTTTCGGTGATCAAAAAGAGAGTCCCGGAGCAGGAGCGGACTGCTCAACGGGACCCTCGATGCAATGGTAGCGCATTAGCGGGCGTTTGGTCAGCCGCCTTTCGGTTTTTGGGCGTCGCTCAACAGGGGCTGGCCAAAAGTCATGACCGGTGTCCATAGCGAGGCCGTCGCAAGGCGCGACTGATAGGGAGCGCTCGGCTCTCGATTGGCGAGGGTGTCCAGCGGAAGCACCGCTCGCTGCATGAGCACTACGCTCGAATTCGGCGACCCTCGCCCCATCACCGGCGTAGCGCTCCCTGCCAGTCGCGCCTTTCGGTCAGCCTTCCGGTGGCTTCGGTGTAACACAAATGTTCGTTGACCCACCCGCCGCCCAACCCGTAGCATCAATCGAGCAACAACGGAACGCGGGAGGCCATGCCAAAGTTCATTTTTGTTACCGGTGGCGTGGTCAGTTCGGTTGGCAAGGGAATCACCACCGCCAGCCTCGGAAGAATCCTCAAATCTCGCGGCATTTCCGTCTCTATCCAGAAACTCGACCCCTATCTCAACGTCGATCCCGGCACCATGTCGCCCTACCAACATGGCGAAGTCTTCGTGACGGTCGATGGCGCCGAAACCGACCTTGACCTCGGCCACTACGAACGCTTCATCGACCAGGATCTGACCGCCGCGTCGTCGATTACTTCGGGCCAGGTCTACCTCTCCGTGCTCGAACGGGAACGCCGCGGCGACTACCTCGGCGGCACCATTCAGCAGGTCCCCCACCTCACGAACGAGATAAAGTCGCGCATCTACGGCGTCGCTGAATCGACCGGCTGCGAAGTGCTCATCTGCGAAGTTGGCGGCACCGTCGGCGACATCGAGGGCGAGACGTTCATCGAGGCCATCCGCCAGATTCGCCACGAACAGCCCCGCGATACCGTCCTCAGCGTCCACGTCTGCTTCCTTCCATGGGTGGGCGCGACCGGTGAACTGAAGACGAAGCCCACCCAGCACTCTGTGCGTGAGCTGCGCTCGAAGGGCATCCAGCCCGACGTGATCCTCCTACGCAGCGACCACCCGGTGACCCGCGACATCTCCGAAAAGGTCGCCCTCTTTTGTGACGTGGACCCGCGGGCCGTCATCCCCATGGAAACTGTCCAGACGATTTACGAAGTCCCGCTGCTGCTCGAAGAGCGCGGGCTCGGTGATTTTGTGATCGAGCGCCTCGGCCTCCACGGAGGCCGCGACCTGGCCGAATGGCGTGAGATGGTCCAAAGGCTGAAGCACCCCTCCGGCGGTGTTGTCGAAATCGCGGTGGTAGGCAAGTACGTCGAACTGCACGACGCCTACATGTCGATGAAAGAGTCCCTCGCCCATGCGGGCATCGCCAATGATGTCGAGGTCGATATCCGCTGGATTCACGCCGAAACGCTCGAATCCCGCCCTGCCGCCGAAATCCTCGCGGGGGTGAACGGCGTGATCGTCCCCGGCGGCTTCGGCGAACGTGGTTGGGAAGGCAAGATCGCCGCGGCCACGTGGGCGCGAGAGAACAACATCCCCTACCTGGGCCTTTGCCTTGGCATGCAGGTGATGGTCACCGAGTTCGCGCGCAACGTCTGCGGCCTTGGCGGAGCGAACACGACCGAGATCGACCCCGAATCCCCGTACCCGGTGATCAGCCTCCTGGACGAACAGCAGGGCGTGACCTCCAAGGGCGGAACCATGCGGCTTGGCGCCTATCCCTGCCGCCTCATCCCCGGTTCGCTCGCCGCCCGTGCCTACGAGACCGAGACTATCAGCGAACGCCACCGCCATCGCTGGGAGTTCAACAACGCCTACCGCGAAGTCCTGGCCAGCAACGGCCTCAACGCCAGCGGCACCTCGCCGGATGGCTCGCTGGTCGAAATCTCCGAGATTTCGAGCCACCCGTTCATGCTTGGCACCCAGTTCCACCCGGAACTGCAGAGCCGCCCGAACCGCCCGCACCCGCTCTTCCGCGATTTCGTGACGGCCGCGATGCTTTCCTCCGAAGGCAAGCTGGCGCCCGCCGCGCCCGCCACTGTACCTGCCTAGCAATTGTCGATTTACGATTGGCGATTGACGGTCCGCGGATGGCCGTCGCGGCTCGCGCGATCTGTCGCTTGAGCCAAACTTGCGACCTCGGAGCCGCTGACTCTCGCCCACCGACAATCGACAATCGACAATTCCCCGCTCTTCGCCTGTTTCTTCCCCTGCCCCCACACTCAGGGCATGGATTGGTGGCGAATCATTCATGTGCTGGCGATGGTCTGGCTGGGGGCCGGGCTGGGCGCTACCTACCCGCTGATCCTGAAGGCGTGGGCGACGAAAGACCTGAAGTACCAGATGTACTGCCTCACCGAGGCCGCCAACAACGAGACCAAGATCCTCCTGCCGGGAGCGATGTCCACGGGCATCAGCGGCTTCTTCTGGGCGACCGCTTCGGACTACAACTTCGTGAAAGACGGCTGGCTGGCGGCGCTCTCCGGTATCTACGTGGTCGTTTACTTCGTCTGCCTGCCGCTGATGGGCTTCGGCCTCCGCCGCGCCCGCCTGGCCTCGCTCATCGCCGCGAAAAAGGGCACCGAAACCGAAGAGCTGCGCACCATCCTCGACGACCGCGTACCGATCGTCTTCAGCACGGTGCTGGTGGTGAGTGTCCCGGTCATTGCATGGCTGGCGGTGTTCAAGCCGTTTTGATCCCCTCGCCCTGCAGGACTTGGCGGAGGACGGGCCGATGCCTATAAAGCTCTTGACTCCGCATCGTAGACTACGATTCACGTCTCAAAGTTGGGAATCAGAGGCACCTGAATGCGCTCCGGATTCGTATTATTGCTCGGGCTCGCCGGGATTATCGTCTTCGTTACGAACGTCGTGAATAAGGGCGACGACAGGGCGGCGGCCGCGGGGACACACAGGAGGATCGTGCCGGGGGTGGCCGCCGATTCTGCCCGCCCCCCAACACCGCTTCCAACTCCCATCTACGACACGGAGCGCTGGGTCAAAGTACAGGTACGCATCACCGCGCTTGAACTTGCTGTCACGGAATCGGGTACCCTGCCCGTCGCCATCAATGCGACGGCCAAGGCACGGTTCCCCGGCCCGTTCGATGCCCCGATAACTGTTCCCGGCCAGTTCAGCGTCACCGACGAGGGGACTGATGCCCTATGCGACTGGTCGCGAGTCGATGTGAGCACCGACTTCAAGATGACCGTCTACTACAACTCCGCCGGGAACCTCGACCTACTCCTGAGTTTCGTTTCGCCGCAGTGGCACTACTCAGTAGCCTGCAAGGCCGGCGGACCTTACCGGTCTCCGGCGTTCGGAGAAGAGGGACTGGAGCTGTTCCTCCGTGACCTGATGGCCCCGTACCGAACCAATGAAGTGGCAAACGGCGTGCGCCTGCCGATGAATATCGTTAGCTCACCGACCGCGAACCCTTGCATCAAGCGCTCGGCGAAATTCTCCATGACCGGAATCCAGACGACGCTGGCTGAAGTGTTCGTGTGGGTCTACCAGGCAGATTGGCCGGGAGGTTGCGATCCCTCCGTAGACCTTGTAACTCCCCTCCCGGTCGATGACCTCGCCCCACTGACGCCGTGACGGCGCGTATTCACCGTGTTCAACAACTTCCGGCACGGCGACTCTCTGCGATTCTCTAACGTCGGACCGTGAGGTGCCGACACTAACCACCCCCTCCCTCGCTTGCCCCCTCCCCTCCTCCCCGCTATCGTTTGTTCCGTTCGTCACAACTCCGCGGAATGCCTTCTTCAGGCGGTTCCGCTACCAACCGGGGAGTTCGCCAAACTCATGATTTGCAGAGCCATCTCGCCACACCGCGAACCACGGCTCTGCTTTTTCATGACGGGCACAACGAGGATCGGCGCATGAGTTTCTACGACCTCTGGTCCGCCATCATGATCTCGGCCATCGCCGGGTTTATCCTCGTGTTCACCGCGTTGATGGCCGCCCGAGTCCTCGCGCCCTACGCCAAAGAGCGGGCGAAAG
>JANPDX010000441.1:0-4879 GCA_031431695.1 Dehalococcoidia bacterium | reverse complement strand
TCCTAATGGCAATGTTTGGTGGCGCCGGCGCTGGCGGTTGGAGCACGGGTATCGGTGGCCAGGCCATGGGTCCCCAACGATCAGGCCGCGGCAGCGATGGTTGGGACGACGAGTACCTTGGCAAGGCCTACGACTCCCAAGTTGTGCGCCGCATCCTCCCCTACCTCAAGCCCTACAAGAAGCAGGCCTTCCTCGCGCTGGCCTGCATGATCATTTCCGCGGTCACCAGCTTCCTCCAGCCGCTGCTTATCGCCATGACGGTAAAAGCGGGAGTCGATGGCAACACGGAGCGGGTCTGGTGGTTGATGGGAATCATGGCCGGCGCCGCCGGGATCACCTGGGTATCGACGTACATCCAGCTCCTCACCACCTCGTGGATGGGTAACCGCCTGCTTTTGCAGCTCCGCAGCGAGATGTACGACCACATGCAGGGCCTTTCGCTCAGCTTTTACGACGAGATGGAAGTCGGCCGCATGATCAGCCGCCTCACCAGCGACGTCACCGTCATGCAGGAACTCCTGACCAGCGGGTCGCTCACTTTCCTGGCCGACTTTGTGGGCCTTGCGGTGGTGGTGGTCGTCCTTCTCAGCATCGACTGGCAACTCGCGCTCGTTACGTTCGCAATTGTCCCGCCGCTTGTCCTGGTCATGGTCTGGTGGGCGAACCACGCGAAGAAGGCGTTCGTCAACGTCCGCGTCAAGATCAGCGCGCTCTACGGCACCCTTGCCGAAAACGTCTCGGGCGTACGCGCGGTGCAATCGATGTCACGGGAGGGCGAAAACGCCCGCCGCTTCGATGCCCTCAACCAGGACAACCGCCGCGCCAACATCTGGGCGGGCATGCTCAGCGCCGCCATCATGCCTGTTATCGAACTGGCGGTGGCGATCGCCACCTGCGCCGTCCTCATCGTCGGCGGCCTTCGCGCCCTCAATGCCTCATCGGTCGATGTCGGCAGCCTCTTCCTCGTACTCACGGCGTTTACGCTCTACGTGGGCCGCTTCTTCGATCCGATTCGAGACCTCGTCCTCCAGTACACCATGCTCCAGCGCGCCATGGCCGGCGGCGAACGCATCTTCGAAGTGCTCGATACCGAACCTCGCATCAAGGACAAGCCCGAGGCTCTCGAGCTGGAGACCGTCGAAGGCCGCGTCGACCTGGAGGACGTCTACTTCCACTACAACGAATCCGTGCCGATCCTCCGTGGTATCACGCTTCACGTTCAACCCGGCGAGACCATCGCTTTTGTCGGGCCCACCGGCGCGGGCAAAACGACCATCACCTCGCTCATCAGCCGCGGTTACGAAGTCACTGCCGGCGCGATCAAGGTCGATGGACACGATATCCGCGATGTAAAACGGCGCTCGCTTACCCGGCACATGGGCGTCGTCCTTCAAAACCCCTACCTGTTCAGCGGCACTGTGCGCGAAAATATCGCCTACGGCCGCCCCGAAGCGACTGACGAGCAGGTTCAATCGGCTGCCACCGCTGTCGGCGCCGATGAATTCATCTCGCGTCTCGAACACGGCTACGACAGCGTCCTTCAGCAGCGTGGACAGAACCTTTCCGTTGGCCAGCGACAACTCATCAGCTTCGCCCGCGCCATCCTCGCATCACCCCGGATCCTGGTTTTGGACGAGGCGACCGCGTACGTCGACACCCAGACCGAGGTCATCATCCAGCGAGCGCTCCGCGAACTCCTGAAGGACCGCACCTCGTTCGTGATCGCTCACCGGCTCTCAACCATTCGTGAGGCCAGCCGCATCGTCGTGCTCGATCAGGGGAAGATCGCCGAGATTGGCACCCACGACGAATTGCTCGCACACAACGGTATTTACTCGAACCTGTACAAGATGACCTACGAACAGGAACTGGCGCAGAAAGGCACCGGTATGGGCGGAGAAGACGAAGCAATCGCCGCCCGTCGCCGGGGCGAGCTGCAGGCCACTCTCACGCCTCAACCGGCCGCCGGCGGGCAGTAGCCGCCTGAAGCAACGCGCCCTCGGCCCTGATTTGCCGCAACCGCAGGAAACCCTTCCGTAGTTGCGCCCCTTCGTGGGCGCTGGGCCCGGTGAGGGCCGGCGTCATGATGGCGGATCAGCGCCGAAGGGCGACTTTGGGCGCGGTTTCCCCGTCAGTCGGCAGCTACGCCACCAGGTAAGTCACGACAGCACCGATCGGGATCACCACCCAAACAAGAGCGGAGAGCACGACCGCAACTGTCGCGAACATCCTCGATCCGTCCCTAGGTGGATTTCCCGCATGTCCGACGCACTCCCAGAGAACGGTGAGCGGCTGACGAGCGATCAATCGGCAGCGCCGATGGGCAACCGAAGCCGCTCCCAACAACAACGAACTGAGAAAGCCGAACAGCACGAACAGAGCCACGAACATCCCGATCAACACGGGCTTCGCGAGAAAGTCAATCGCCCCGAAATACTGCGACAACGAAGCCATGAGCGGAACGACCGCGCCGCCCGCGAGCAGCACCGGGGCGCCGATCCCGCCGCCGTTGAAACCCGGCGTGAGCCGTTCCATCTCGATCCTCGCTTGCGCTAGCATCGCCCGTTCTTCTGTGCCGCGCGGCGCCTGTGGTTCGCGGCGGCTGTAGAGGCGGCGCATCGCGTTCGCTGTGCTTTCCGCATAGTCCTTCACGATGTATTCCGCGATGTACTCGGCGCCGAACTCGGCGATCGGTCGCAGTGGGCCGAACCTCCGCGAAACGTGCGGGTCCCGCGATCCCTCGCGGTCCAGGATTTCGAGAGCCCTGACCGCCAGTCGGTGCGCTTCGAGGAACCTCTCCGGGTCGGCCAGGACCGTGGGCGCCGCCAGGGCCGCCGCAATCCGGGATTCTACCTCCGCCTCCCCGGTAAACCGCGCCATCGCGGCTTCCGCGGCAGCTTCAGGATTCGCGGTCAGGAGCAGCCGCGTTTGGTCCAGCTGGTCGGTCAGTTCGTTGAGGATGCCGTCGCCTGGCAGTCGCTCCTTCAGAGCGTCAAGGGGTGACATCTTTTCCGGCCGGGCGTCCATTTGCGAGAGTGTACAATGTGGGCATGGCCCAGACCGCGTCTGCCAAGCAAGAGCTCCTATCGCGCATTGAATCGATGAGCGCGGCAGAGGCAGAAGACCTGCTCGATTACCTGAACATGCTTGCTGACCCCGACGAGCTTTCTGCCGAGGAAGAGCGAGCGGTTCACAAAGCAATGGCAGAGTTCGAGCGCGGAGAAACCGTAAGCGGGGCGGATCTTGAGCGGGAATTTGGCATTGAACTATCGGCCTGAATTCTCTTCTGGTGCCCGAAGGCATATGCGAAGGCTGCCGCCCCCAATCCGGCAACGCATCGCTATTCGAGTCCGGGAGATATGCCACGCGCACGAACCGGCCCAGCCCCGGCGCCGGAGTGTACAATGGCAATCGCCATCCTGACGGAGTGCGCGCGTGACTCCCACCAGCATCAAAGACGAACTCCACGAACTCGTTGACGCAATGGATGAGACTGAGGCTGTTCGGCTGTGGGCGATGATCAGTCTGATGGACGACGACGGCGAAGTAACGCCAGAAGAAGAAGCCCAACTTCTGGAGGCTCAAGAGGACATGAGGCTTGGGCGAACGATCCGCGGCGAGGATCTTGAGGGAACTCGGCTTTCGCGAGTGAGCTAAGAATACGAGCTTTCTCGGCAGGCTTCGCGGTGCATCCGAAGGTAGTCGCCTCAGAGGCAGCGCCAGATTTTCGGCCTCCTCGCACTCATTTGCGCCGATCCTTTTGATAGCCGGACTTCGCTCCCGCTGCACGGATCGATGGCGCCCATGCGTCGCGCTCGTTTGGGGGACACACGAATTCTCTTTGAGGTCCTGAAGGATCGGCTGCTCGTGTACGTTGACTCGATCGGCCCCCGCGGCGATATCTACAGTCTTAAATCCCCTGCCAGAACTGTCGTCCATTCACGCGCACGAACCGGCCCAGCCCCGGCGCGGGCAGGTGGCTCGCGCCAACGAGCGCGCGTTCGGCGATCAGCCGCTCGATAGTCGCCTTTCTCGTCCGAACCGCCAGCGGCCGGTCTGAGTCGAACACGGTTTCGAGTTCGGGCTCTTCCGCATCGACGCACGAGATCACCACATCGCCAAGGATGAAGCCTCTTGCGTCGCCGGAACTGACTGCCACGCTGGTGTGCCCCGGAGTATGTCCGGGTGTTGGGATCGCGGTGAGGCCGGGGGAAATCGTCCGCTCTCCGGAAATCAAGTCCATTTTGCCCGCCGCCAGGAGTGGGCGGACGTCCCGTTCGAAGGAATCGGTCTTGCCATCGCCGTAGTGATCCCAGTCGGCCTGCGGGACGAGATGGCGGGCGTTCGCGAAAATTGGCAGCCCGGATTGCCGATCGATGTTCCACCCGGTGTGGTCGCCATGGAGATGTGTGAACAGGACGTGCGTAACTTGCCCCGGTTTCACCCCCGCCTCCGCAAGCTCGGCGAGCAACCGGCCATCGTTCTCTGGCCCCCAGCCCGTATCGACGAGGAGCGTTGTTCCTCCGTCCTGGAGGAGATAACACGAGAATCCGAGCGCGAGGCCCCCGTCGGCATCGAGATAGGCAGCGAAACGGGAAGCGTCCCCGATTTCGGGATACACGACGGTGGCGGGATACGTTCGCACGAGATCGACGAGCGCGGTGACTTCGATCGAGCCGATGGTTGTTTTCTGCATGGGCCGCAGTCTACGCGCTGGCGATAGACCTCCGCCAGATGTTGTACTGGTTCAAGACGTCCGTGACAGATCCTCCTGATGGTGTTGGGCGTTGAAAGTAGTGAGGAACTCAGCCGGGGTGAGATAGTCGAGGGCCTGGTGTGGTCGGATGTGGTTGTAGGTGTGCTCCCAGGCGAGGAGGTC
>JANPDX010000440.1:0-9216 GCA_031431695.1 Dehalococcoidia bacterium | reverse complement strand
GGCGAGACCATCGTGACAGCCTTCTGCCCGTATCCGGATGGCAGGCAGCAGGCGACGCAATCCCAAAGTGGTGCGAAGTATTCCTTCGAGAGCCACTTCGCGAGCGAGATGTGTGTCTCGTCGAGCACCGGGTCATGGTCGGCCAGGGCCGCGATCGGCCGGACCGCCTGCAGCTCTGTCGAGTCTGAAACCTCCAGCACGATTCCCTGCAGGATGCGCGGCCCGAACGGCACAAACACAGCGTGGCCCGCCACCACGGGAATACCGTCGGGGATACTGTAGGTGAACGGTTGCCGGGTAGGCTGCCCGGCATTCACAGCTACCTCCGCGAATCGCGTGTTTGCCCGTGGGACTTCCGCCGGGTCGTTCGCCGTAGGTAGAGGGAGCGTCACGCGACGATCATGGAATCGACACCCGGCCGTTGTCGATTCTGCCTCATCCGCGCCAGGTGCTTCGGCTCAATCGTTGGTCACGAGCGAGGCGGCTCGGTTCGCCAATTCCAGGAGTTCCACCGAACGCTCGACGTCCCGAACCCAATCGGCGGGTAGTGCTTCCACTCCATGGCGAGCGCCGAGGATGGCGCCGGCCAGTGTCGCGATGCTATCGCTGTCACCATGAGCATTGGCGCCTTCGAGCAACGCATCTCGAATCTGATCCGGATGCCCGGCGACGACGAACATCGCTGCCGCTATCGCTTCGCCGGCAGCCCAGCCCTGCAGTCGCGCGAGCACTTCGCCGGGGTCCCGCCCGGCTTGCGCGTCGCTTACTGCCGCCTCGGCCATCTTTGCGGTTTTGCCGTCGTGCCGGCCCGCGGCCTCGATCATCGCGCCAGAAACCACCGATGGACTGAGGCCGCGCATTTCTGACGCCACTCCAACCGCCATGGCCGCACAGGCGGCAAGCGCAATGGGGGCCTGGTGCGTCATGCGCGAGTGTTCGACCGCCCAGCGCTCGGCGAGTTGGAGATCATGAAAAAGCAGCAGGCCGAACGGGTAGGCCCGCATCACCGAGCCGCAGCCGCCCGCCGCCACGCCTCCCGCTTCTCTCCAGTGGACGCCTTCGCGGAGTCGTCGCGCGCCGCTCATGCACGAGTTCCCCGGGGCGCGGTGACCTCCCTGGGGGTTCACCGACCACTCGGCAACGTCCGCGGCCATGGTGACCATGAGTGCGTCCATCGAAGCCTTCGCGCCACCCTGCTCCACCAGGTTCCTGAGAACGATTTCGGCAAGTTGCGTGTCGTCGGTGTAGGGCGCGAACGTCTTCTTATCACGGGTCCACCACTTTTCGAACCGTGTGACGCCCGCGGGTGGGTAGACCCTTCGGATTTCCTCGTGGCTGAGGAACTCTGTCGGATGTCCGAGGGCGTCGCCAATCGCTGCCCCAAGAACCGATCCGAGTACTCGAGAGCGGGTGTCGATCTTCGTATCCAGCGGATCAGTCATGCGTTCATTGTCCTCCGGCTGCTTCCCCCACGGCATCGGCGCCAACGGGCCGTACCGCCTCGCGCGTCTCGAGTCCGCGAGTCAAGTACCAGAACACCGGGACTCCCGCCGCCATGATGGTCCCTCCGAGCAGGAATGCCGCGGCCAGGCCGTGACTATCGACAACGATGCCGCTCACGACGGACCCAATCACTATTCCCGCGCCATTCGCCGCGGACCCAAGGCCAAGGACGGTTCCCATCCCCGCCCGGCGTCCCGCGACAACCTGGATGGCTCCCGCGGCGACCTGCGAAATCGAACCGCTCGCGCCCATCGCGAACAGCAGCAGGATCATCACCAGATAGCTCGGGACAATGCCCACGCAAGCCAGCAGCACCCCATTTACCAGCAGGCCCGCCGCCACGAGGATGCGGCGGTTGTACGCGTCCGCCATGCGGCCAAAGATCGGCTGTGCGAGGCCGCCCGTGATGTCTTGCGTGGCGAAGGCGAGACCGATGAGCAGTGGCCCCACCATAAGCCCATCTTCCAGTCGCAGCGCGAGGAAACTGAACGAGGCGCCGCTCGCCAGCGAGATCAGTCCCTGGTGGGCGGTCACGGCAACGACCAGCTTGTCACGCAATGCGACCCCAAAGGGAGTTTGCCGCTCTCTTTCGCCGCCACCCTCAAGGTGCGCCCGCTTGAGCATTTCGGCCGGGCTATGGCGGGGCAGCCACCACATCAGGATGATTGCGCTCAGCGCCATCATCGAGGCCATTGCGACGAACACCGATCCGAACCCAATGAACTCACGCATCACGCCGGCGAGCAGTGGCCCCGTGCCGAACCCGATAATGTCCGCTGTCGCGAAGACACCGAGCCAACGCCCTTCCTGGCCCCTGGGTGTCATGTCGCCGACGTACGCCCGTGCCACGGAGAAGACCAGGCTCGTGCCGAACCCGCTGAAGGCCCGGAACGCGATGATCTGGTAGAAACTCCCGGCCGTGAGGTATCCCAGCGCGGCGATCAAGTAGATGCAAAGCCCCACAACGATGAACGGTTTTCGTCCAAATCGATCCGAGAGCCGGCCGGCAAACGGCCCCACGAAGGTCTGCACGATGGCGAACGCCGAAAACGTCAGACCGAGCCAAATACCGCTGGCTCCCAGTTCCTTCGCATATACCGGCAAGAGTGGCGAGACCATCGAAATGCCCATCGTCGCGACGAAAACGGCGACGTAGAGGGCGATAAACGGTCGTGATCGCACCTGGTGAAGGTATCAGGTGTCAGGTCTCGGGTCTCAGCACCGGCAGTGGCGGGCAGGCCGATTTGTCGGTCATTTTGTCTTCACCTGCTAGACTCCAAACACAGCCCTTCAGTACGTCGAGCGTCAGCGAGGATGGCCCCATGAAGATCTTCGATATCCATGTCCACTTCCCCCGCAACTGGGAACACCCAGAAGAAGACCCGGCACCCATGGTCGACCGTCTCGTCGAACGCCTGAATGCGGCCGGGGTCACGAAGGCCTGCCTGCTCACCGGAGGCCGCTTCGGCCCTTCCTACGAGCGAGGCATGGAAATTGCCGAAAAGTACCTCGATATGTTCATCCCCGTAGCGGTAGTCGATCCCGAAGAAATAGACGGGGAAGGGGTCCAGCGGCTGCACAACATGGGCTTCCGCGGCCTGAAGCTTATCGGCGTACAGCGGCCCTACGACGAACCGGACTACATGCCCACGTACGCAAAAGCCCAGGATCTGGACATGCCCGTCCTGTTCCATATGGGTGTGATCGGCGGCGGGCTCGACTACTCGATAACCCACTGGCGCCGTGATGCCGCGGCGGCCCAGGCGTACCAGCGAATGATGGCCATGCAGGACCGCATGCCTCCCCGGAACGTTTCCGCCAGCCGCATGTCGCCCTTACACCTCGATAGCATCGCCAACCGTCTCCCGAAGCTGAAGATTATTGGCGCGCACCTCGGCAACCAGGGCAACTACGACTACGCGACATCGACCGCCCGCTGGCGCCATAACGTCTACTTCGATATGAGCGGCGGCGAGACCATCGAGCGGCACATGGTCGATCGGAAACTGCTCGCTCCGAATTCGCAGGGCGAGTTTGGTGTGGAAAAGCTCATCTTTGGCAGCGACTGCGGCATGGACGATATTCGCGCCCACATCGACCGCTTCGAGATCATCTACGACCAGCTCGGACTGACCGACGACGAGCGAGAACGGCTCTGGTGGCGCAACGGGGCCGAACTTTACGGCCTCGAAACGCCAACCTTCGCGGCGGAATGACGACGGTTTCGGCGCCCTTTGGGCCAGTGCCCGGAGCCACCACGGTTACCGGCCGTACCGTGCTCATTGGAGCGCTCGCCGCCCTCGGGCTTGGCGCCTACGTCACGATTCGGCCCGAACAGCCGTGGATCCTGTTGCTCACGACGCTCATGGCAGCCCTTGGGACCGATGGTCTCGTCAAGAGCCACCCCCATTGGCGGGACCTTCGGCCACTCGATTCCGCTGTCTACACGTTTTTGCCGGCACTGTTCGTTCTCGGCAGCGGGCTCTTCATCGATCACGCCGTCGAAGGCTATGCGCGACCCGGAGCCTCGATTGTCGCGGGCATCGCGGTTGCGCTGGTCGCGTTCGGCGAGTTCCAAACGGTGGACTTCGAGGGTCGCCTGTTCGGTCCCTTTCGCGTGTTTATGGCGGTCATCACCTACGTAACGGCGTTTGCGTTCTTCACCGTCATCTACAGCCGCGATTTCGAAGTGCCGTTCGCCGGGCTGTTCGTCGCCGGAGTGAGCGCCCTGTTGGCGATGGAGTTGCTCCGCGAAAGCCGCATCCTCGGAGCGAGCAGCTTCCTCGTCGGCATCGCCATCGGAATGACGCTGGGAGAATTCCGCTTGGCGATGTATTTCTTTCCACTCGACGGTCTGCTTGCGGGCGCGTTGATGCTCATCGCGTTCTACCTCGCTACGGGCATCGTCCATCACCTTCTCGACCGTGACCTCGATGTCGCCACGGCGGCTGAATACGTGGTCGTGACGGTGGGCGCCTCCGCCGCCGTTGTGGTTGCCCGCGTCATCACCTGAACGCGAAAAAGCCCGCGTCCAGGCGGGCTTTTTCGTTTCGTTTGCTGTGCCTGTTCTAGGCGGCGGTATTGAGCGTGCGGGGTTCCGTCACGGCATCATCGTAGCTGGTCGCCCGGCGAATTACGCCGTGACGGCCGATGTGCCGTTCGATCCACTGCCGCTCGATGTCCGGCGCGCCCGTGAATCGGGCGGCGCAGCGAGGACATGCGGTCATGGTCATTCCTTTTCTTTCGTTGTCATTACTAGTATCGGCAGATTCTTGTGAACAAACCGATAGGGGCTTTCCCGTTGGTCGTTCACGGTGTTCCCGCGATTGATTGCCTGCGAGCGCAGCGACATCACGTGCAGTTTCGTATCGAGCTTCCATGGCGGCGCAACGTGCTCTTCGGCGTGTTCCCACGCGGCGCAAGTTGCGTCACCTGCTGCTTTGGCTCACCTTTCGGCTGGTGAGCACCGTCACTATTTCTTCGTGGAACGTCAACGGCCTCCGGGCCACCATCAAGGCAGGACACCTTGGTGCGTGGTTGGAAGCGAGCCAACCCGACATCGTCGGATTCCAGGAAGTTAAGGCGACGCCTGATCAAGTTCCCGATGAGCCCTGGACGGCTCTTGGTTACCGGAGTTGGTGGCACCCAGCCCAACGAGCTGGTTACAGCGGAGCGATTCTGCTTTCGAAACAGGAACCGCTCGAAGTCCGCATCGGCCTCGGCCTCGAACATTTCGATGTCGAGGGTCGCGTTATCCAGGCCGACTTTCGTCATTATACCGTAGTAACCGCCTACTTTCCTAATGCCGGCCGCGGCGTCGAGCGAATGCAGTACAAACTCGACTTCTACGCGGCGTTTCTTGAGCAAATGAACAGGCTTCGGGATGAAGGCAAGAACGTGGTGTTCATGGGTGACCTGAACGTCGCGCACCACGAAATAGACGTTGCCCGCCCCGACGAAGCACTCAAGGGGACAGGCTTCCTGCCCGTGGAACGCGAGTGGGTCTCCCGGCTTATCGAAGACGGCTACAGCGATACGTTCAGGGCGCTCAACCCGGATGCGACGGACCAGTACAGCTACTGGGACGCCTGGCGCGACCGCCGCGCCCGCAACATCGGCTGGCGCATCGACTATGTGATGGTCAGTGAAAAGCTCGTCCCTCGCGTAAAGAGGGCGTTCATCCAGCAAGACGTTATGGGCTCGGATCATTGCCCGGTGGGGATCGAGCTGAAAGTGCTGCCCTGAGCCTTGAATTCTAGCCCTAACGTTTGCGTAAAGGTACAGTATCGCGGTGTATATGTTCCGTGCCTTGCAATACCGGAATTACCGGCTGCTCTGGTTCGGACAAACGGGCCATTCTGCGACCCTTTGGATGGATCAGGTTGCCCGCGCGGTCCTTATCCTCGACCTGACAGACAACTCGCCGACGATGCTTTCCCTCGTGATCGCGACGCGATTGGCGCCGATTCTCGTCTTCGGGCTGCTCGCCGGGGCCCTTGCCGACCGGTACGACAAGAAGCGCATCCTGCTTAGCACCCAGTGGGTATCAACGGGCTGCCATTTGTTCATCGGTACCATGTGCCTGACCGGGGCGATCGAGGTCTGGCATGTCTTTCTCACGGCTGGAGTCGCCGGCACAGCGATGGCATTCAATCAGCCAGTCCGGCAATCCCTGATCCCGATGACCGTCCCGAAGGAAGTGCTGCTCAACGCGGTTGCACTGAATTCGACCGCGCTCAGCTTCATGCGAATTGGTGGCGGCAGCCTTGCTGGCGTCTTGCTCGCGTTCTTCAGCATCGGGACCGTGTACATGCTCACTGCCGCCATCTACGTGGGCGTGAGCATCACAACGATGCTGATGCGATTCGACAAGAGCGCAGACAAGAAGAAAGCCGCGGGGACCAGCATCCTGGGGGACCTCCGCGAAGGCTTCACCTACATCGCTGGAAACCCGACGCTGGGCATCGTGACCGCGCTGGCGCTCATCCTGTTTGTTTTCGGATTCCCGTATCAGCAGGTGTTCGTCCCGCTGCTCGCGAAGGAAACCCTGGACATGGGCAACTCGGGCGTCGGGTTCCTCGCGGGCGCCACCGGAGTCGGCGCGTTCGCGGGGTCGCTCTTTGTTGCATGGAAGTCCGGCATCTCGAGGCCGGGGCTTCAACTGGTCATCAACATGCTTATCTTCGGAGTCGCACTGGTTGCCATTTCGCTCCAGGAAACGCTGATCGGCACCTGTGTCCTGCTCGCCCTCGCGGGCAGCATGAGCGTCACCTACATGGCTTTCACGAACGGCATTCTTCTCGAGCACAGTTCGCCCGACATGCACGGCCGGGTGATGTCGCTCCTGAGCCTCGACCGCGGGCTCATCCCGGTCGGGGCGATCCTTGCGGGGGCGCTCGCCTCAAGCATCGGCATCCGGCCGGGGCTGTTCGCGCTTGGTGCCACGATCCTCGTCCTCAGCACGCTCGTCCTGCTGTTCGCCAGCAAACGGCTTGCGGCCATTCCTTCCGGCGCGGCGGTCATCGGGCATGGGCGGCACAATGACTCTTCCGGCGCCGAGAGGCCGCTGGAACCGCAATCCGCAGCTGGCGGCGGAAGCCGCTGATTTTGACCCCGCGCCACCCAATCCTTAGATTGGATTGATGCTCCCGGGGGAGCAGGTCATTCGGGGTGTAGCGCAGCCTGGTAGCGCACTTGTATGGGGTACAAGAGGTCCCGCGTTCGAATCGCGGCACCCCGACCAATCACTTCGATTGAAGATTTCGGATTTGGCGAGAGCGCCGGCGACTGGCTCAGCGTCGCGCCAGCACTTCTGCTCGTTGTCCCCTTAGAATCGCCCACCAGACATGGGGAAGGAAACGAATGATTTACGAACAGCGCAGTTACTTTGTCCATCCTGACAAGATGGGCGCCTTGCAGAAGCGCTTCCGCGACCACACCTGCAAGCTCTTCGAAAAGCACGGGATCACGAACGTCGGTTATTGGACCAACGCCATTGGTGGTCGCAGCGACGAACTCCTGTACATCATCGGGTTCGAAAACCTTGGCCAGAGGGATGCGGCGTTTGCCGCCTTCGCCAGCGACCCCGAGTGGATCGCCGCCCGGGCGGAGTCAGAAAAAGATGGCCCGCTCGTGCATCACATCGAGAACCGCATGCTGCGCCCAACCGATTTCTCGCCACTGAAGTGAGGCGAGTGCGCAGGGAGCATGGGGCGGTAATGCAATCGCGCCCGTGATGTTGAAGCAACTTCAACTGCTCCCGTGGCGCCTTGCGAAGCAGGGTAGACCGCGCCTTAATGTTGTCGCATACTTTCGGCCAATCGGGACGTCCGACGCGAAGCTGAAGAAAACTTCAGTCGTGATCGGTCGTATTGTGGCAGGCAGCTTTAGGGGAGATACAGCTATGAGGCAGACGAACACTCGAAACGCCGGTTCGCGGGCAACTGCGAGGTCTCGCGGACAGCGGCGCCTCTGGATAACGCTGGCGATGCTGGTGTTGGCGGCCTTCAGCTTCGAACGGGGCGTCAACTTCCCGGGCGTTGAGCGCGCGGTGGCGGCGGCAACCATCACCGTCACGACGACGAACCAGAGTGTCAACACCGACGCCGACTGCTCGCTCCAGGAAGCGATCTTCGCGGCGAACTTCGACGCGAGCAGGGCGATCGACCCGGCCAACCTCAACGGACCCACGATAGCTACTGGCTGTACAGCCGGGAGCGGAACAGACACGATCGTCCTCCAGGCCGGCGCCGTCTACCAGGTCTCGGGCATCGTCCAGGACCAGTTCAGCGTCCCGGGATTGGTAGCGAACCCGCATGTGTTCACTCCGATCATCATCGAAGGTAACGGCGCGACCCTCGAGTTGACGGGCGCGCTGAAGCTGCGCGCCTTCACAGTGAGCTCTGGGACGGAGACTGTCGATCTCGGAGCTGGCGGCGTCGCCATCGCCGGCACCGGTAACCTGACCATCCGCAACCTCCACATCCGGAACTTCGCGGTCGTGGGCGGGGCTGGCGCTGAAGGCGGCGGCGGCGGCCTTGGCGCTGGCGGGGCTATCTACGTCAACGGCGGCGCGGGGTCGCTCGGCCCCGTCTTAGGGACTCCCTCTCTTACCATTGAAAAATCGACCTTCTCTAACAACACGGCGACCGGCGGCGCTGGATCGGCCCAAACAACAGGTATCGCCGGCGGCGGCGGCGGCGGCGGACTCGGCGGCAACGGCGCAACCTCTGCTTCCAATGGCGGTGGCGGCGGCGGCGGTTCGCGCGCCAACGGCGGCGTGGCAGGTCTCTCCGGCGGCGGTGGCGGTGGCACGGCCAACGACGGTGTCGTTGGCGGCAACGGCGTGGGCGGCAACGGCGGCTTCAACAGCGGCGGAAAGGGCGGCGACTTCATCGCAAATACCACCGGCGCCGCTGGCACGAACGGCTTCTGCGCTGGCGGCGGTGGCGGTGGCGGCGCCCAGGGTACAGGCACCGGCAACGATGGCGGCGATGGCGGCACCGGCAACTACGGTGGCGGCGGCGGCGGCGGCGGCAGCAGCGGTGCTGACGACGGCGGCGACGGTGCCGCCGGTGGCTTCGGTGGTGGTGGTGGTGGTGGCTCCGCTGGCACAGGTCCCGGCACGGGTGGGGCGGGCGGATTCGGCGGCGGCGGTGGCGGTGGTGGTGGTGGCTCGGGGGCGGCTGGCACCGGCGGCTCGTTCGCGGGCGC
>JANPDX010000439.1:0-10341 GCA_031431695.1 Dehalococcoidia bacterium | reverse complement strand
CCTCGGGTGCGGACCGGGGCACACCGCCCTGGCCTGTGCGAAGAAGGCCGGGCACGTCACCGGGATCGATGTCACTCCGGAGATGATCGCTGCCGCAATGGCCCTTGCAACTCAGCGTTCCTCGAGGAATGTCGAGTTCCGTGTGGGCAACGTCGAGAGCCTGCCATTCGCGACGGGAAGTGTGGATGTCGTTACCAGCCGCGTGAGCGCGCATCACTACGCGGACCCGATGAAAGCGCTTGGCGAGGCGTTCCGCGTGCTCAAGCCGGGTGGGCTCATGCTCATCTCAGACACGGTCGCTCCCGAAGATCCGGCGTTCGATACCTTCTTCAACACCGTCGAGTTCCTCCGGGACTCCTCGCACGTCCGCAACTACAAGGGTTCGGATTGGATGCGCATGTTGAAGGCGGCCGGTTTCGAGCCAGAAATGCTGGAGCGCTTCCCGCTTGCCCTGGACGGAGCCGACTGGGTGAAGCGCATGCAAACTCCGCCTTCGAAAGTGGCCATGCTGAAGGAGTTGTTGGGCGAAGCGAACGGCTCCATCCGGGCCGCCTTCGAAATACGCTCGGACCCGTGGGGCTTCACCATTCCCATCGGTGTGCTGCGGGCGCGTAAGCCGGCGTAGGCGTCCGCAAAGCGAACGTTGCGGTAGGCTGAGAACGATGTCTGAGGAACCGTGGGTGCGATTCGCGGCGCGCGCCATCATCATCGACGGTGACGGACGGACTCTGCTCTTTCGGGCGCAGGTGCCCGGACACCCCAGGCGCTTTATTTGGATCACGCCGGGCGGCGGGATCAACGAAGGCGAGGACGATGTGAGCTGCGTCTGCCGGGAAGTCTTCGAAGAAACTGGCCATCCGGTAATCGAAGTCGGCCCATGTGTCTGGCTTCGCGACCACACGTTCCCGTGGGGGGAACGAGTCCTGCGCCAGGTCGAGTCGTACTACGTGGTCCGAACCGAGGCATTCGAAGTGACAACGGATAACCACGAAGAGCTGGAACGGACCTTCCTGACGGCCCACCGCTGGTTCACGCTCGATGATCTCCGGGCACATGATGAAACGTTGGTGCCCGGTGACTTCGCTGACCTCTTTGCGCCGCTGATGACGGGCGACCGCCCGAGCCGCTCAGGGTGGGGGTCTGAAGGCGCATTCCGCTAACCGCAGAACCCGATGACGACGTCGAAGGTGTTATTCCCCGATACAAGGGTGATCGTCTGCGGCTGGTTCACGGGGATATAGGCTCCGCGGCATTCGTAGAAGACCTTGTAGGTGCCGGGCGGGATGGGTACGCCGAAGCCCGCCGAGAAGCGCCCATCGTTGCCCGCGATCGAATCAAAGGTGATCGGACCGCTGAAACGGACGACGCAGCCGCCGCATAACCCGCCCGCCTGTCCGACTCTGAAGTACCCGGAAATCCGCGCGGAAGGGATGGGCGTAGGCGGAGGCTTCGTGGCGGTGGCTGTTGCCGTGGATGGAACGGTCGCGGTCGGCGGAACGGGTGTCGCAATGGCCGTAGCAACAGCCGCAGGCACCTTCGTGCTTGTCGGCGGGGGCGCCGTCGCAAGAGCCGCCGCTGTGGGCTGGGCGGCGAGGGGCGTGGCGGTCGCCGAAACGCCGCCTGCTGCCAGCGGGGACGAAACAGGCGCGCTCACTGTCGCGACCTGGGTGATCCCGCCGATTGGCGCCTCGCCGCCGTGGGGCAGGAAGATTGCCGGCTCGACGAGGCCTCTACTGGCAGTTACAGCCATCACACCGCCAAATGCCCCCACTACCCCGGCGACCAGCAACCCAACGAACCACGCGATCCGTCGCGTACCAGGCGACCGATCAGCGATACGCGGGCGAATTGGATTAGCCGGAGGAGGGGGCGCTGCGGGCGTTACGTCCGCGACAGTCAGCGTCTCTCCCGCCGGCTGTGTGCCGGCGGATGCCACGGGTGGGTCGGGGACCAACGAATCTCCCCCGGGATTGGAATCTGCCTCCGCTCCGCAGGCCGCGCAGAAGCGATTCCCCGGTTGAAGTGGTTTGCCGCAGGCCGTGCAGAAACGTTGGCCGGTCACGGGATCACGGTTAGCCGGAAGGGGATGGCGTCCTTCGCGTTCGGCGATGTCGCGGCAATCGTTCCCGAGGCGTTCGTGACTCCGTCATAAACCGCGGTCCACGTGGAGGTTGTGTTCACCGTCCCGGTGGCTGCTTCGTTGAGGAACTCCTTGGGCAGTGGGCCATTGCACCGAATCTTGTTCAGGCCGTTCAGGCGGTACGTGACAGTCCCGAGCAGCTTCGAAATGCCAGCTTCAAAGTCTCCTTCGAACGTGCCGTCGATGCGGATATCGCTCATGCAGGAGGCGATGAGTTTGTCTCGCTCGGTTCTCGCCGTGGGCAGGCCGGGATAGAGGCCGTCGGCAATCGCGGCGGCGAAACCAAGAAGAAATTCACCGATGGGAAAGTCTTTCCATTCGAGAACCAGCGTCCCTTGGACGTGCCCGCCTGCCCTCGGAGCGCGCAATTCCACCAGGTTCTCGGTCATGATGAGACCCCCGAACTGGCTCGTGAGGTTCGCGTCGTCTACCTGGCCGCGGAACACAATGGTTCCCGGCTGAGCCGCCGAACCCTGTGGCGGGGCTGCCCCGGGCGCGGAACCGGTCGAGCCCGCGTTGCCGCCCGCGGCAGGCGCGTCCGCCGGGTGTGTGGCATCCCAGACATCGCCGGCGAGATCGACCTCGCTGAAGCCGATCGGGGATCCTTCGCTCCTCGGTTGGAGGCGTTTAACCGATTGCTGGAATTTCTCGTCGATCCTGCCTATCAGCACCTCCTTCACTACTTCACGCGCCGCACCGTGAATCGCGACCGCCTGGCGTTGGTGGCCGTTGCGATGCGCTGCCTGAACGCGCTGGTAGGCCGCGTCGCCCGATGGATCGCTGATGGTGTCCGTATCACGGACGGCGCGGCTATATTCGCTGCCCGAATCGACCACTTCGAGCAGTGCCCCGCCCACGTTTATGGCGGTGAAGGCAGCACTCGCGGTTACCAGTACGACCCCCACAACCCAGCCAACGGCGGCGAGCATCGCGGGTCCTCAGTACGTCTGGGCGGTGAAGAACCGCCCATCGAGGATAGTGATGAGCAGTGCCGAACGGACGAACATGTAGCCCTCACTTCCGGAGTATGGGCTCTCGAACGGTTCGAGCCGGGCGCCTTCTTCGCCCAGCCGTTGCTCGATGTCAGCGAGGTTCATGCCACGATGAAAGGCCGACGGCCTTACCTCGCTACGGGATCCTACCAACGCCCCGTCGATCGGGACTGGCGGCTTCACCTCCGCCCCATCGAGAAAGCGGACGGCAACGCCGCGACTCGCGTAGAGCCATGTCTCAGTCCGGTGAGATTCGCCGCCGGGCTCGATGGGGCCGTCCGCTACTATCCAGCCGTCAGGCCAACCGATATTGGCTGCGAGACGCTGCTGGCGGTCGGATGAGTAGGCTGGTTCCTCGCGCATGCCGAGCGCCGCGACCGCCCCAACGAGCACCGCAAGGCACAGCACACCAGCGAGGTATGGCCACGGCACGGGTGGCTGATACCAGGACCTGACAGGTTTCGCGAGCGACATCATGCACAGCGATCCGACAGTCTGTTGTGACACGCATTATCAACCGGCCGGGGCGCGTGTCAACGGTCTGGGCAGCGTTCCATCGGAGCACGGCGTTCGGGCATACTGGGGGCATTCCAGGAGGTCCCACGTGCCTGAGTTCGAAACCGTCCTCTATGACTTGCCGGCTGAAGGCGTTGCCCGGATAACACTGAACCGCCCGGAGGCACGCAACGCCCAGAACAACCAGCTGACGTATGACCTGAACGAGGCGTTCAACGTCGCGGCGGCCGATGAGGCGGTGAAGGTCATCATCCTCGCGGGCGCGGACCCGCACTTCTCGGCCGGACACGACCTCAGGGGCAACAGCAAGCCGCTCTCCGAGTTCCCGGTGACCGGCACCTGGCGGGAGTTCGGCAAGCCCGGCGCCGAGGGGTACATGGCGGTCGAAGAAGAGATTTACCTCGGCATGTGCCGGAGATGGCGCAACATCCCCAAGCCGACTATCGCCCAGGTGCAGGGAAAGTGCATCGCGGGTGGCCTGATGCTGGCCTGGGTCTGCGACCTCATCGTCGCCAGCGAGGACGCGCAGTTCCAGGACCCGGTCGCGCAAATGGGCATCTGCGGCGTCGAGTACTTCGCCCACCCCTGGGAACTCGGGGCGCGAAAGGCGAAGGAGATGCTGTTCACGGCTGATTGGGTGAGTGCCCAGGACGCGCATCGTCTCGGCATGGTGAACCATGTGGTGCCACGAACGGAGCTGCCCGATTTCACGCTGGAGCTGGCGAAGCGCATCGCTCTGAAGCCATCGTTTGCGCTGAAACTTTCGAAGGAAGCGGTGAACCAATCGCTCGAAGCACAGGGGCAGTGGCAGGCAATGCTCAGCGTGTTCAACCTTCATCAGTTGGCACACTCCCACAACCAGGAGCTGTTCGGCATGCGCATCGACCCGAGCGGGATCCCGGGGGCCGTCCGCCGCGGCTGACTCGTGTTCGGGGCGCGGCTGACGCCATTTGGTTGTGATACTCTCGTGACATGCAGATCGAACTGAGCCCGGAGGCGGTTGAACGAATCGAGGGCTTTGTGGAGTCGGGGGTGTACCCGTCCGCGGCTGCCGTACTCGATGCTGCGCTTGACGCCTTGGAAATTCCGATTCGCGAATACACGTCGTCGGAAATCGCCGAGTTGGTCGCTCCTGCACGAAAAAGCGTGGCTGCGGGCCGCGCACGGCCAGCCGAAGAAGTCGTCGCGGAGATGCGCGCACTCGTAGCCGCGAAGGTTCGGAATGCACAGCGCGGATGACGTTCGTTGACGTCTCCGACCTTGCCGAAGACGACCTTCTCGAAATAACAGCGTTCCTCGCGGACGCGAGTCTTGTCGCGGCAGAACGGTTCATTCAAACTTTCACGAAGGTTATCGACGACTTGAGGCAGTTCCCCGAAATCGGTCGCCAGGACCTTGAAGATCCAGCCACCCGTATCCTCAATCGCGGTAACTACCGGTTCGTTTACGAAGTCTCTCAAACCGGGCTGATGCTCTTGAGAATCCTGGATGGCCGCCGAAGGAATGCATGAGCCCCTGCGGCCACGAGACTTCGCACACGCTCATGCCGCCAGTTCTGAGGAAACCCCCGAACGTTACGGCGCGTAGCTGAGACCGGCCTTTTCCAGGAACATCACCAGAGCGTCTTCGTGTACTTCGCCCGTCTTGATTGCCCGCAGCACACCTTCTTTGTCGATGAAAAACGTGGTGGGCATGTATGTGACGCGATAGTGCTCGGCGACCGTGCCTGCTGCATCGAGGACCGCCGGGTAGGTCGCTCCGAGCTCATCGAGGATGCCCACCGCGTCGCCAGCACCTTCGAGGTAATCGACGCCCAGGACAACGAGCTCGCCCGCGAGCTTTTCCTGGGCGGCCTGGAATTCGGGAATCTCATTCTTGCAGGGGTCGCACCAGCTGGCGTACCAGTTCAGGATCACCACCTTGCCGCGGTAATCGGAGAGCTTCACCACCTTCGAGGTGTCGCGCGCGTTTACGAGAGCGAAGTCCGGAGCGGGTTCGCCTTCCTTCGGCCGGTTGGGATCGATTGGGCCGGTGTTGGCGTAGGGATTCGGCAGCCCGGCGGGGACTTGCACCCGGGCATCGCCCGATTCGCCGCCGGAAATGAAAAGGTATGTTCCAGCGGCGATAGCCACGGCCATGGCCGTGGCCAGCACGGCCAGCCCGAGCCTGCCGCGCTGGGGCGGCAGCGGGCCGGGCGGTGGGGCGGTGTCACCCGGCAGGGGTTCGTCGTTCATGCTTGGGCAGCGTAGCAGGCGAAGCCGCACCGGCGGGCCCGGCCTCTATGAGGAAAGTGGCAACGGCCGAACGAAGGTCAGGTGGGCGTAAAGGCCCGCCAGAGAACCGCCTACCATCGACTCGGAACGCTCACTGCCCCTCGCGCCGCGACAAGCTGGCCATGCTAGGCTTTGGCGATTCTTGCCCGCCCGGAGCTCCACCATGCGATTCGAATCCATGGTCACCCCGCCTGACTACGCCATCGACCGCCAGGACGCCATCTGGTTCGTGGTTGCCCAGGGGCCCTTCGTCCTCGTCCACGCGCAGGAAGAGACGCTTCGTATCCCGGAAGGCTCGCATCCGCGGGACTTCGGCATCGAGCCCGACCACGAACACTTTCTCGGGATGCTCGACGGCCGGCCCGTCTGGGCCGCGGGCATCGATCGAGGGACACCGGATCACGAGACGCTCAGGCCCGAGTCGCTCTACACGCTTTTCAGCCAGGTAGACGACACGCTCTGGGCGATTGCCGGCAAGGCAGTCCAGATCGCGGAGTGGCACCGCACGCACCAGTTCTGCGGCCGCTGTGGCGAACGCACCGCTGTGGCGCCGGGCGAACGGGCAAGAAAGTGCCCCGCCTGTGGACTACTCTGCTTTCCCCGTCTCTCCCCGGCCGTTATTACCGCCGTCGAAAAAGATGGCCAAATCCTGCTGGCCCAGGGGCGGCTCTTCCGCGGGCCGATGTACAGCGTCCTCGCCGGTTTCGTGGAACCCGGCGAAACGCTCGAGGAGTGCGTCGCCCGGGAGGTCAAGGAAGAAGTCGGGATCGACGTCGCGGACATCCACTATGTCGCGAGCCAGCCCTGGCCGTTCCCCAACTCGCTCATGCTCGGCTTCGAAGCGAAATGGGCCGGCGGCGACATCGTCTGCGATCCCAGCGAGATACTGGATGCGCAGTGGTACTCGCCCGATAACCTGCCGCCGATCCCTGGCCGCCTCAGCATCGCCCGCCGGCTTATCGACCGCTGGCTCCTGAGCCAGGGCGTTCCTCAGTGACCCGCGCGCTCGTGTTGCCATGGAGGCTGTTCATTCACCGTTAACGGCAGGGGTTAGCATGGACGTTGATGGTTACTGGCACGGCAACACCACCGAAAGTGCTCATCGTGGAAGACGAAGAATCGCTGCTGTTTACGCTCGCGCACAGCATGAAGCGCGAGGGCTACCAGGTGTTGACCGCCAATCGCGGGGACGACGGCCTGAAGATGGCGCGCGAGCAGAAGCCTGACCTCATCGTGCTGGACGTGATGCTTCCGGGAATCGATGGCATCCAGATCTGCCGGCTGCTGCGCCGCGACTCCGATGTACCGATCATCATGCTCACGGCGCTCGGGGGCGAGGGCGACCGCGTCGCCGGGCTCGATATCGGTGCCGACGACTACATGCCCAAGCCCTTCGGGATGCGCGAACTGATGGCGCGCACGCGCGCCCTACTCCGGCGTTCCCGGCCCCGGGCGGCACCCGAAACAGGCGTGACCCCGGTTATTTCAGGCGACCTCGCCATCGATCGGGAGCGCCACGAAGTCACGCGCAAGGGCAAAGTTCTGAGGATGAAGCCGAAAGAGTTCGAACTCCTGTTATTCTTCCTCCAACATCCCGGGCGGGTATTCTCGCGGGAGCAAATCCTTGATGAGGTCTGGGGCTACGACTTTTACGGCGGCCCAAGGACGGTGGACGTCCACATCCGTTGGCTTCGCCAGAAGGTCGAAGAAGACGCGGCGGTACCGGTACGGCTCAAGACCGTCCGCGGAAGCGGCTATCTCTTCGAAGACCACGCTCGTCCGCACCATCGGATCGACCCCTGACCTTGCGCTTGGGGACACGCCATGAGGCGTGACCTGGCACTTCGGGGAGCACTGGTCGGATTGCTGGCCGCAGCAGGTGGTGTCGCCGCCGGGCATTTCGCATCGCGGCCGGATGCCCCCGCGATGCTCTGGTTTTACGGAGTACTCGCGGCCGGCCTTGCCGGGCTGCTCGCGGGGTATTTCGCGTTTCGAAAACCGGCCCTCGCACTACGGACGGTATCCGAAGCGGCCGGGCGGATTGGCGAGGGAGAGTTGGCCGAGCGCGTCCCTGAAGCGAACGGCCCCGCCGGCGACCTGACGCACTCCTTTAACGTCATGGCCGGCCGGATTGAACACCTTTTCGATTCCGTAGCCGCCGAACATGCGCGCTTGGAGGCAGTCTTCGATGCATCGAGCGACGCCATGGTGGCGCTTTCGGCCGATAC
The DNA here is from genome assembly GCA_031431695.1 of Dehalococcoidia bacterium. Lineage (GTDB taxonomy): Bacteria > Chloroflexota > Dehalococcoidia > Tepidiformales > Tepidiformaceae > Amarobacter. The sequence goes on along the minus strand of JANPDX010000439.1, from coordinate 2,192 downwards.
CACGGTGCGCTTCCTGAACCCTGCGGCGGTCGAGGTCTTCGGCACACCGATGACGGTCGCAGTCGGCAGGACATTCATCGAAACTGCCCGGGACTACGAACTGGACGCCCTCGTGCGGAAGGTCATTGCCGATCCGGCGCATGGCGAGACATCGGTTGTCACGTTTGGGCCCGCGAGAGTGCCGTTGCGGGCCGCCGCGCTCCCAATCCGGGACGGCGGCGACTGGGCCGTGTTGTTGATGCTCACCGATCTGACCGAAGTGCAACGGGTGGACCAGGTGAGGCGGGATTTCCTCAGCAACGTTTCCCACGAGTTGCGCACGCCGCTCGCGGCGATCCGGGCGCTCGCCGAAACCATGGACGACGGCGTGGATGCGGCAGAGATGCCCGACTTCCTCCGGCGTATCCAGCAGCAAGTGGTGAGGTTGACCACCCTTGTCAACGAACTCCTGGACCTATCGCGGATCGAATCGGGCGCCATAAGCCTCAACCCCGAGCCAGCCGACCTCGCCGAGGTCGTGGCGGAAGCCGCCTCGCTCTTGCGTACGAGGACAGAGCCGTTGAGGGTGACCATCGCCTTCGAGGGCACCCCAGTCGCCGTTGAGGCCGACCGGCCCTCGCTGCTTCGAGTGGTCAGCAACTTGCTCGACAATGCGACCAAGTGGAGCCCGGAGGACAGCACGGTGCATGTCGGCACCATCGACGAAGGCGACCTCGTGGCGTTGTGGGTGCAGGACGAAGGCCCCGGAATCCCCGAACAGGACCTGCCGCGCGTGTTTGAACGTTTCTACAAAGGCGAGGCATCGCGCGCGACCGCCGGCGTGGGCCTTGGACTGGCGATAGTAAAGCACCTTGTGCGCTCCCACGGCGGTACCGCCTCCGTCGAAAGCCCTCCGGGAGAGGGCGCGAAGTTCACCGTGCGGCTGCCGAAAGGGTTTGTCGGGCGGCGTTAGGGTCACAGCCAACTGGACTCCGCCCGGCGCGACATTATGGTTAGCTGTTCTGTTCAGCCAGAGATCGGCTATCATCGAAAGAGATGCCTTCTAACGACTCCCGGGTTCTTGTCACAAGACGACGGCCGGTGTGAGACCGGCCTGGCGATGGTCCTTCCCAGGAAGGACGGCTCGTGTCCGGGCTGGCCATCGCCTGCCGCGAAGCTCTGATTTTAAATGCTGCCTTGCCCGTTTCGCGAAATCGCGCGGGCGTTCTAGCCGGGATTACTGAACTCTCATGCTCTACGCAGACACTGCCACCAAGTCTTTCGGACCGAACGATGTCATCCGCGACCTCACGTTCATCGTGGGCGACGGAGAACACGTCGGCCTTGTCGGCCCCAACGGGGGCGGAAAGTCCACGATTCTTCGGCTGCTTGCCGGAGACCACAAAGCTGACTCCGGCGGCGCAGGGTTCCGCGGGAACTCGATGGGCTACCTGCGCCAGGAAGCTGGCCTTCAAGACCAGAACACGCTCGTGCAGGAACTCTGGGTGGCCTTCCCAGAGGCTCGCGCTATCGAGTTGAAGCTCGAAGAGATCTCCATGCAGATCGAACGTGGCGAGGGTGACCTCGACGCGCTGATCGAACAGCAGGCGGCCCTCTTCGATGCTTTCGAAGCCATGGACGGCTACCGCATCGAAGCGCGCATCGGCCGCGTAATCGGCGGCCTCGGCTTCGCCCCAACGGACCGCGAGAAACGCTGTGGGGACTTTTCTGGTGGCTGGCAGATGCGCATCGCCCTCGCCAAGGTGCTTGTGCGCCGGCCCGAGAACGCACTCCTCGACGAACCAACAAACCACCTTGACGCGAAGACCCGCAACTGGCTTGCGCAAGAACTGCAGGACTGGGATGCGGCACTGCTTATCGTTACCCACGATGGCGTGTTCCTGGACCAGGTGGCGACGCGCATCCTCGACCTTCGCGACGGCAACGTGCAGAGCTACTCCGGCAACTACACCTCTTTCCAGCGCCAGAAGGCAGCCAGACTCCAGGCTCAGGATCAGGCCGCTTCGCGCCAGGAACGTGAACTTGGGAAGCAGGAACGCTTCATCGAGCGTTTTCGCGCCAAGGCCACGAAGAGTACCCAGGTCCAGTCACGCGAGAAAATGATCGCCAAAGTTGAGCGCATCGACCGAACCAAGAAGGAAGACGAAGTGAACTTCGTCCTCACCTCGCACGGCCGCACCGAACTCGACGTG
>JANPDX010000438.1:0-1984 GCA_031431695.1 Dehalococcoidia bacterium | reverse complement strand
GGGCATCGCACATGACACCGACGTCGCCAAGATCACGGTGCGCCGTGTCCCGGATAAGCCGGGTATCGCCACCAATATCTTCGAACCGCTGGCCGAAGCTGGCATCAGTGTGGACACCATCGTCCAGAACTCGAGCGAAGGGAACATGACGGACCTGACGTTCACGCTTTCGCGAGGGGACCTGCGCAAGGCCGAAGCGCTCATGCCATCGATCTGTGAGCGAGTGGGCGCGCCGGAGTTCACCTCCGCTGGCAATCTCGGCAAGGTAAGTATCGTCGGTGTGGGAATCCAGTCGGCGCACGGGTATGCGGCGAAGATGTTCCGCGCGCTTTACGATGCTGGCATCAACATCGAGCTGATCTCCACCAGCGAAATCCGGCTGACCTGCATCATCGATTCGGCGCAGGTGCCCGATGCGGTGCGCGCGCTGCATGCCGCCTTCGAACTGGAAACCGCCGACTAAACCGCTTCTCGCACGGGGTATACTGAAACGATGAAACCACCCCCGAAGCACGATGGGTCGCACGACCTGATGCTCCAGCGGATTGCGGAGGGCCTCAAACGCGAGGACGAAAGCAACGCGGAGATGTGGCGGGACAAGGGCCCCGAGGAACGATTTCAGGCCTTTTGCGAAATCAGCGACTTCATGAACAAGTTGGTGGAGGCGAGGGGCTTCCCGATTGAGTATGAGCCACTGAACTTCCCAAGGATTCCTGAGAAGTCGCGATGATTCCGCCCAACGTTGAAGCGCGCGTATTCGAGTTGAGCCGGAGGCTCAAGGAGTGCAAGATCCCGCACGCGTTCGGTGGCGCCATTTCGTACGTGTTCTACGGCATGCCGAGAAGCACGAACGACTACGACATCAATATCTTCCTACCAGAGTCCGACGCCCGGCGGGTGTTCGATTGCCTTGCGCCGCTGGGCGTGGTTAACGATGCCGCATCCCTGCGCACAGTGGAGAAAACGGGCCAGGTTCGCCTCGATTGGGGCACACAAAAGGTCGACTTGTTTTTCGCATATGCGCCATTTCACGCGGTGGTGGAGTCTCGCATACGAGAGGAGCACCTGAAAGGCGAGCGGCTGTGGATCCTGTCGGGAGAAGACATTGTTACATTCAAAGTGATTTTCAACCGCGCCGATGACTGGCGGGATATTGAGCGGCTTTATGATCAGAGTACGACGCGCATCGACCTGGATTATGTTGTGGGATGGCTCTCGACCATTCTAGGCGAGGATGACAGTCGAATCGCCCGGCTTCTTGCCGTCGCGGGTGGAGAACGTCCCTAGCTCTCGTGCTTCCGGGGAAATTGCCGGACAAACACGAAAGGGGGCGGGCATTGCCCGCCCCCTTCGTGCGCGGCGCCGCTCCTTAGGCGGTCTTGAAGCGGGCAACAGACTTGCTGAGGCCTTCAGCGACGGCCCGGAGCCATCAGTGCTATTGCCGCGGCGAAGCTTCCGAGCAGTTTCACCCGCATCGAGAGATTGTTGAACCAAGACACGAGAGTTTGCCTCCGAAGTTGCCAGCGCTGGTCATGCCGTCGCCGTTTCACGGGAGAGGCGCACGCCGGGATCACTCACCGCCAGTATCGAATGGGCATGAGAGATGCTTATCGGGGATTCGCCTAACGAATGACCAGATTGATTCGGAGAAAATGATGTCGTGAATTGAAGGCGCCGCTAGTTGCAGGCCACGCCGCCGACCGAGACCGACTTGGTCACCGAAAGCGGTGGTCCGGCGGTGAAGTAGGCTGTCATCGTAACCGTGTAACACCCGGGCACGGTGGGCTTGAAGCTGACCCCCGCGTCGCCGTTATTCGTGCCGTTAGGCAGAACCCACTTACGGGTCAAGGTCGCCGGGTTCGATGCATCTGAAAGCACAATCACGGACCCTACTTCGGCGGTGCTTGGGCCATTAATTGCGGCGCGCGGCCCCGAAGGTGTAGCCGTCGTTGAGGGGACTACCGTTGGCGTGGCCGCCGGTTCG
>JANPDX010000437.1:0-6569 GCA_031431695.1 Dehalococcoidia bacterium | reverse complement strand
CTCCAGTTCGCCGCGGTGCACCGCCCGAATGCTGTTCGCGCTCATGCGGATGATTGAGCGGCTTGCGGAGAGCGCCTGTTCGCGCGCGGCATTCTTCGCCGCGAAGTGGTCCAGTATCCTGGGGATGATCGAATCCAGCGGCGACGTATCACTCATGGCGCGATTGTCAATTGCCGATTGTCGATTGTCGATTCATCACGGCCACAGTCATTGCTCATTGCTCATTGCTCATGGCCTCCCCTACAGTCCCGGCACACCTCTCATGGAGCACCAGAACTCATGGCCATCACCGCAGCCGACGAATACCTGATTCATCAAACCCCGTACACCTTCGACCGCGTCGCCACGAGCGACCGCAACTTCTACGACCGCTACTTCTTCAATGGCTACCGCCGCGACGGAGATGTTTACTTCGCCGTTGCCATGGGCATCTACCCGAACCTCGGCATCATTGATGCCGCTTTCTCGGTCGTTCAGAGCGGCAAGGAGCAGTATTTCGTGCGCGCCTCCCGGTTGCTCGGCAGCGACCGCATGGATACGCACGTTGGCCCCATCACGGTCCAGGTGGTCGAACCGCTGAAGAAAATCCGCATCGCGGTCGCGGAGAACAAGTGGGGCATCACCGCCGACCTGCTGTTCGATGCCCGCTCGCTCCCGAACGAAGAGCCCCACTTCTTCCGCCTCGCGCGCAACGTCGCCGCCATGGACTACACGCGCATGACGCAGCACGGCGCCTGGTCTGGCAAGTTCTCGTGCAACGGCACCAGTTACGACCTCTCCCAGGACACCTGGTGGGGCAGCCGCGACCATTCGTGGGGAATCCGTAACGTTGGCGGTCGTGACCCGCGCGGCGCACCCCCATCCGAAGCGCCGCAGTTTTTCTGGAATTGGGCCCCGCTGAACTTCGAAGACATGTGTACCCTCTACACCGCCTCCGAATACGCCGACGGCACTCGCTGGCACCAGTCCGGCGTCATTCTCAAGCCCTACCCGAACGCGTCCGAGGAAGACGTCGATGTCGATCACGACCTGAAGTTCGCCAAAGGCACCCGCTGGCTCGAAGGCGGCACCGTCCACCTCATCCCGGCGAACGGCGAACAACTCGATATCGAATTCAAGCCGATGTACTCGTTCCTGATGAAGGGCATCGGTTATGGCGAACCGAAGTGGGGCCACGGTGTCTGGGTTGGCCCGGACGAAGTCGATGGCGGCATGTACGACCTCGCGACCGAAAACCCGATGGCCAACCTCCACGTCCAGCAGGTCAGCCAGGTGACCGCGGGCAACAAGAAAGGCATCGGCATCTTCGAAATCATCGTCATGGGCCCGCACGCCAAATACGGCTTCACAGAACTCATGGACCCCGCGAAGCAGCGAACTACGGAGGCACAGAGTTCCTTGAGAATACGGAGTATCTAGACGACTCGGTGTCCTCCGAATCTTCTGTGTCTCTGTGGCTAAAGATCCTTCACAGCGTCCGGCAGGTCGCCGTCGCGCGCGGCGTCGATCATCTCGCGGGCGCCATCGGGCAGGTCCATGCCGTACTCATCGAACTTCTTCTCGACCCACGAGCCAATCTGGCGCGGGTCGCGGTACCCGTCCGGGTCGCCTGACTCCGAAGGGTCGCCGTAACGGTCGAGAATGTCGGCACGCGTGTAGGTTCGTCCGAACTTGCTCATCATGCGCGAGGTTTTGGCGCTCCCGCAGTGCTCGCAGGCGGCCTTGACCTCGGTATCGATCTTGCGGGTGAAATGGTTGGTCACCTTGCCGCAATCGGCGCAGCGAAACTCGTAAATGGGCATGCAACCATTGTCGATTGGCGAGGGCGGGGTTGTCGATCCCGGCTACGTATTGGCCGCGTGGACCTTTGTGAGATCGCCGCCGAGCATGGCTGGAACGTTCAGCCGGAGGCCAGGGAAGACTGCGCTTTCGACGATCCCGGAGGCGTTGGGCGAGACCGTCTCGTAGGACCCATTGGATAGCCGAAACCAGTCAATGCGCCCTTCCAGGATCTGCCAGACGATGTATTCCTGTACGCCGTTGCGGCGGTAGGCCTCTTTCTTTGCACCGAGATCGTAAGAGGCTGAACTGGCGGCAATTTCGACTATCAACTCAGGCGCTCCCGCCAGGTAGTCGTCGGTGTCGATGCGTGCATGGGCGTCGTTTCCGCCTTTTCGGAATAGCATCACATCGGGCTGAGATTCATTCACTCCGTCGAGCCGGACCGTACCGTTGTCGGCGATGTCGCATTCGGGGTGGTTCGCAACGTATGCGGCAAGCCAAAAATTCATGAATGAGTGTGGCCTGCCGTGCTGAGCAATTCGTACCGGTGAAGCCACGTAAACCACTCCCTCGATCAGTTCCGCCTTCTTGATGTCGGGGCGCGTGCGGTAGCGCCGCTCGAATTCCTCTCGCGACAGCCGGTCGCCCGATTCCAGGGGCAGACCGATAGGCTTCGTTCGCTGGGCTGTTGTCACCCAATGAGTATAGCAAGAAGCGAATGGCCAGACGGCCTCCCCTCAGTTCACCTGCTTCGTCTTGCCTTCCCAGTACGGTTTCCTGAGCTCCGTCTTCAGGATTTTGCCCGGGCCTGACTTCGGCAGCGAGTCCTTCTGGAAGACGACTCGCTTCGGGCACTTATACCCGGCGATGAGCCCGCGGCAATGCTCGATCATCTCGCCTTCGGTTGGGTCGGTGTTCTCTTTCGGGTAGACCACTCCCGCGGGCAACGAGCCTGGCGCCGCGCCCGCGCCGACAGACCCAACGCACGACATAGGTTCGGGGAACTGAATGTCGGGCTGCCGTTAGCCTCGCTAAGGGATTTTCCTCATTGGTGAGCGACATGCGGCATTCGACACTCTCCATGGAAGGCGGCACGGTAGCAACCACCGGGCCGGAATTGGGAAACATTCAGTATGTCGTTGGTCAACAATCTATCGCTCCGGATCAAGCTGCTCGGCGGCTTCGGCCTGGTCCTCCTCCTGACGGTCGCGCTCGGGATCGTTGCTATCAGCCGAATGAGCGGGATGAACACAGGTACACAGGACCTCTACAACAAGCACCTGCTCGGTACGCAGTACATCATGCAGGCGAATATCGACATCGTCATGAGCGGCCGCGCCGAAAAGAACGCCATCCTCGCGGACGATAAAGAGGAATCAAAAAAGCACTCCGAATCGTCGCTCAAGTCGCTTGCCGCGGTGAAGGAGTCATTGACTCAGTTCAAGACCACGATCGTGCTCGATTCAACCAGGGTGAAGGTAGGCGAGCTAGAAACACTCGTGACCCAGGTGGAAACCGGTCGCGCCAAGGTCCTTCAGTTGGCAGCGGAAGATAAGGATGCGGAGGCCATCGTCGCCGCCGCCGCCCTCCGCGAGACCGTCAACAAAGCCGATGTAATCATGGGCGAACTGACGACCGCCAAGGCGAACCTCAGCAAGCAGTCTGCCGCAACGGCTGCCGCGAGCTACGCCTCGGCCCGCACCATTACCATCGGAATCCTCATCGCGGCCACGTTGATTGCCGCCGGCCTCGGGTTCTGGCTCTCCCGCTACATCTCCAATGGCGCCCGCCAGGCCGCAACCGCCGCATCGAGCATCGCCCAGGGCGACATCAACGTTTCGATGACGGCGAACGCCAAGGATGAGATCGGCCAACTCGGCCGCGCCTTCACCGAGATGGCCAGCTATCTGAAGGAGATGGTCGGCGTCACCGAGTCCGTCGCCGCAGGTGACCTGACCGTTAAGCCCCGGGCCCGTGGCACGCAAGATGCTCTCGGCAATGCCCTCACGTCCATGGTCGCGAACCTTTCCACTCTCGTTCGCGAAGTCCAGGAGGGAGCGACGAGCATCACCAGTTCGGCTGGCGCCCTGCGCGAGAACTCGGACCAGATGGCCAGCGCCACCGGTCAGATCGCCACCGCCATCAACGAAGTGACCCGCAGCGCGGTCCACCTCTCGGGCCTCTCCCAGGAATCTGCCCGCGAAGTCGAGCGGGTCGCGTCCGGATCGCAGGAGCTTGCCGCCTCGGCCAGCAACTCCGCCGATTCGGCGGCTCAGTCCAAGACCGAAGCTACCCAGATGGGCGCTCGCATCCAGCTCGTTGCCACCGCTTCCCAGGAAGTAGCCGCAGCCGCGGAGGAGTCTCGAATGGCCGCCCAGCAGGGCCAGGTAGCTGTCTCCCAGGCTGTCGCCTCGATGGAATCCATCGCCGGTGCGGTCGAACGCGCCAGCCGCACCGTCGACCAACTCGGCGAATATGGCCAGCAGATCGGCGCCATCGTGAAAACGATTGACGAAATTGCCGCCCAGACCAACCTCCTCGCGCTCAACGCGGCAATCGAAGCGGCCCGTGCCGGCGAGCAGGGACGTGGCTTCGCGGTGGTCGCCGAGAACGTGCGTTCCCTGGCCGAGCGTTCCAGCGAATCCACCAAGGAGATCGCCGACCTCATCACCAAGGTCCAGACCGGCACGCGTGACGCGGTGGAAGCCATGGCTATCGGCGTCCAGGACGTCGAGAAGGGTCGCACCATCACCGGCCAGGCGGGCGAGGCTCTCGCCTCGATCATCACGACCGTCGAACGGTCTGCTCAGCAAATGAAGCAGATTGCCGAAGACGTGAATGGCCTCGGTGCGGGTGCCAGCCGGATCGTCACCAGCGTCGAAGGCATTGCATCGATGGCTGCCGAATCCGCCACCGGCGCGGGCGAAATGGCGAAGGGCACCGGCCGCGTCACCGAGTCCATCGTCCAGGTAAGCGCCACAAGCGAACAGACCTCGGCCTCCGCCGAGGAAGTATCGGCCAGCACGGAAGAATTGTCGGCCCAGGCCGAGGAGCTCGCGGCCACCGCCAACCAGCTTCGCGACCTTGCCGGCGGGCTCAGCAAATCCGCCGCCCGGTTCAAACTCGCGTAAGGCGGCCCTGCCCCGGGTTTCGTCCGCGAACAAAGAACTGCCCGGACGTGAGTAATCACGTCCGGGCAGTTTCGGTGTCCGCGCAGTGGTGCCAGAGCGTCCTCGCCCGGAACAGTCCCCTGGCCCTCGCCGGGCCTCAGTGCCCCCGGTGGGGCACGGCTACCTTTTCGTCTCCGTGCCCTCCCAACGTCAGGAGTCGCGCCCTTTGTGGGTTCTTCCCGGGAAGGACGGCGTGCCGCCCAACTAATCCCGCGCATGGTGTCAGGTCGCCTGCCACGAACATCACCGCCCTCCATCCAATCCACAATCCACAATCGACAATTCGCCGCCCCTCTTTCCCCCTCCTTCACCCACGCTCGTAACGGCACCTTCCCCGCCCCACACTGAGTGACCAATGCCAGGCTTCCTCATCACGCACCGCCAACTCCCGCTCCGTATGATGCTTCTATGCATCGCCTTCATCTGCGCTATCGGGCTGGCCGCCTGCTTTGGCGGGCCGAAGCCCAAACCTCCCGCCGGTGGCGTCGAAGTGGCTGATGAAAGCCCCCGCAAGTCCTGGGCCGGCAAGGAGCCCGCGCCCCTGATCCCCGCCGGCGTCACCTGGTTTAACGTCCAGAAGCCGCTCACCCTCGCCGAACTCAAAGGCCGCATCGTCCTCATCGATTTCTGGACCCTCGGCTGCATCAATTGCCAGCACATCATCCCGGACCTGAAGAAGCTCGAAGCCGAATTCGGAGACTCCCTTGTCGTCATCGGCGTCCACTCCGGCAAATACGCCACCGAACACGACGACGAATCGATCCGAGAAGCCATTCGCCGCTTCGGCCTCGAACACCCCGTCATCAACGACCCCGACTTCGCCGTCTGGAACACCTTTGGCGCGAACGCCTGGCCCACGCTCGTGCTCATCGACCCCGCAGGGAACCTCGTGGGCGGACACGCCGGCGAGGGCGTCTATCCGCTATTCCAGCCGATCATCACATCGCTCGTGACTGAATTTTCCGCGAGCGGGACCCTGAAGCCGGTCCCGCTCGTCCTGTCCCTCGATGCATCTCCGGCCACGACAGTCCTGTCGTACCCGGCGAAAGTCCTCGCCGATGCGAAGTCGAAGCGCCTCTACATCGCCGACTCCGGCAACAACCGAATCGTCGTTGCCTCGCTCACAGGCGAACTCCAAAAGGCCATCGGCACCGGGCAGGAGGGCTTCGCCGACGGGACAGCCAACGAAGCAGCATTCCGCCAGCCCCAGGGCCTCGCGCTTTCGCCTGATGGCAAGACGCTCTTCGTGGCAGACACGCGCAACCACGCCATCCGCGCGGTCGATACCGCCACCTTCGAAGTGAAGACCATCGCCGGGACCGGTCAGCAACTCCAACAGCTGCCAAAGGACAACACGCCGGCCCGCCAGGCCGCCATGGCATCCCCATGGGATGTCGTGGCCGTCGGCCAAACGCTCTTCATCTCCATGGCGGGCGTCCACCAGCTCTGGGCGATGGATCTCCAGAAGAACACCGTCTCGCCATTCGCTGGCACCAGCCGCGAAGGCATAGCGAACGGCCAACGCCGCACCATGGCCACGCTCGCCCAGCCTTCCGGCATCACCACCGACGGACAAACCCTCTACTGGGTCGACCCCGAATCAAGCTCGCTTCGCCA
>JANPDX010000436.1:0-2939 GCA_031431695.1 Dehalococcoidia bacterium | reverse complement strand
GCCGCATTGGCCGCCGCGATCAGCCGCTTGCAGGCGGTTTCCGTGGAATGCCCCGCCATCACCGACACGATCTCCTTGTCCCCCACGGGACCGAACAGCCCATCACTACAGAGCAGGAGCGCATCGCCGGGAGCCAGCGCGATCGGGCCTCCGACGTCGATCGAAACCGAAGGTTCGAAACCGACAGTGCGCGTCACCACGTTCCGGTTGGGATGCACGCGGGCGTCCTCCGGCGTCAGGGCGCCGATGTCCACTTGCTCCGCAACCCAGGAATGGTCATGGCTGACCTGACCGAGAGCGCCACCCGAAAGCACATAGAAGCGGCTGTCGCCGACGTTCATCCACCAGACCTGGTCGCCGTACACCAGCGCGGCCACGAGCGTTGTCGCGGCCCCATACGCGCCCATCGCTCGCGCCTCCGAAAACACGGCCCAGTTCACCCGGCGGCATGCTTCCTCCATCGCCCGAAGTGGCCCGAGCGCGCCTATCAGTTGGTCAAGCCCGCTCGCGAGGAGTTCGAGCGTTCGGTGGCTCGCCCAGTCACCTTTGACGTGGCCCCCGAGACCGTCGGCCACCGCCAGCAGCGTCCAGCCCTCGACACTGGCCAGCTGGCCCGTGAAGTAGGCGTCCTCGTTCCGCTGGCGAGAGCGGCCGACGTCAGTGCGCCCGAAATAGTCGCTCCATACGACGCTCATATACGGCTCTTGCGTCCATCGACCACGGCTATCGGAACCTCTACCCGTTATGGATCGAATGCTCTAGCAGGGGTGCCCCGCTATGTGTAGCGTAATGTGTTCATCGGTCAGTGGGCACAAAGGTAGCTGTTTACTGTGCTCAACAGGGCTGAGCGAGACGGCTGGGGCCGTCAGAAGGACTTTCGTTACACAAATGTTGATCGTCGTTGCATCTGTCGCCGCCGGATTTGTGCTGGTGGTGCTCTTTTTCATCGTCGTCGGGAACGTCCTCGCAAACATCGGGGGCGACGAGGTTGGCGTCCTTGAACGCCGTTACTTTGGCAAGAGCCTCCCCGAGGGCCGCGTCATCGCGATGCGCGGCGAAATAGGCATCCAGGCGCGCGTCCTCGCCCCCGGACTCCATGTTCTGCCGCCGTTCCTCTACGCCGTTAAGAAGGATCGGATGATCCTGATAGGGGAAGACGAGGTCGGCCTGATTGAGTCCATCGATGGCCGTCCCCTCGATCCTGGCCGAATCTTCGCCCGCCATGTCGAGGCCCACGACACCTACCAGGACGGCGAGAACTTTCTCAGTAACGGCGGCCAAAAGGGCCCCCAGGTCGATGTGCTCCCTCCCGGAAAGTACCGGGTCAACACCTACCTGTTCCGGATAAAGCTGATCAAAGCGGTGCGCGTTCCCGCTGGCGCGGTGGGTGTGGTCATCGCGAACGATGGCGAGCCAATGGCACCCGGACGCTTGCTCGCTCGCCATACCGATGGCCACACCGCCTACCAGGATGGCGAACGCTTCCTCGAAAACGGCGGCCAGCGCGGCCCCCAGATCGAGGTCATTTTCCCCGGCCAATACCGCATCAATACCGACCTTTGCGCGGTCCGCGTCGAACCGGCCGCGATCGTCAAGGCGAACCAGGTTGGGCTTGTCACCGCGCGCGACGGTGAGCCCCTGCCCGAAGGCGAACTGGTCGCACGGACAGTGGGCGGCCATAACGACTACCAGGACTCATCCGCGTTTCTGCGTGGCGGTGGTCAGCGCGGCCCGCAGTTCGACCTGCTGAAGCCTGGTACCTACTACATCAACCCGCTCATGTTCGAAGTCACGCTCGACGAGGTGCAGATCATCGAACGCGGCGAGGTGGCGGTGCTCGTCTCGAACGTTGGCGCGGAACCGGAAACCATGACCCATGACGAGCGCCTGACGACCGGGCTCGAAGTCTATGTGGTCCCGGCCGGCTTTCGAGGCATCCAGCGTGAAGTCGCCGGCCCCGGCGTCTACTACCTCAACCGCTGGGCCTACATCGCCTACATCGTCCCCACCACCAACCTCACAATCGACTGGGCAGTCGATGCCGGTCTCGAATCCGAAAATGCGCCGACTGCCGCCGGCACCATCAGCCGCGCCCAACTCTTCAACCCTCTGTCAGTCATCAGCCGGGACGGTTTCGAAATGAGCGTCTCGGTGAAGGTGGTCATTCGCGTGCGCCCCGACCAGGCCCCACTCATGGTCGCGAAAATCGGGTCGATCGAAAACCTCATCGACCACGTGATCCATCCGATGATCGACTCCTCCTTCCGCAACCAGGCTTCGTCCTCCGCCGCGATGAGCTTCATGCAGGACCGCGCCGACGAACAGGCGAAAGCTGAGGGCCGGGCCCGCATCGAACTGGAGAAATACCATGTCGAGTGCGTTTCGGTCCTTATCTCGCAAATCGTCCTGCCGCAGGAACTGATGAGCATCCAGACCCGCCGCGTCATCGCCGCCCAACAGCAAGAGATGTTCGTCGAGCAGCAAAAGGCCGAGCAGCAACGCATCGCGACCGAAAACACGCGCGCCCAGGCGAACCAGCAGGTGGATCTTGTTACCGCCCAGATCGGCGTGCAGGTCGCCGAGCAGACCCGTCAGAAAACGATCATTGAGGCCGAAGGGCGAGCCCGCGCGGTTGAAGTGGAAGGCGCCGCCGAAGGTTCCAGGATCCTCGCGGTCGGGTCGGCAACAGCGGAGGCCTACGAAAAGCAGGTCGCGGCTGTCGGCCAGGGCAACCTCGCCGGTATCGAAGTGGCGAAAACTATCGCCGCCGCGGGCCTCAAGATCACACCCGATATCCTCGTCGCGGGCGGCAACGGCGACGGCGCCGGAGGCAACATCTTCTCCGCGTTCATCGCTCAGTTGCTGGCATCGAACACTGCTGCTGCCGCCGGAACGAACCGACCCACGCCATCCGAAAGCGATCGCCCTGGCCAGTAGGC
>JANPDX010000435.1:0-1663 GCA_031431695.1 Dehalococcoidia bacterium | reverse complement strand
GGGGCCCAGTTCGCCGCCGTCGATGTCGGCGGCGAACTTATCGAACGCCCTTTCGGGATTGTCCAGACTGCCGATGCTAAACAAGGGATAGTTGAGAACGGGAAGGCGCGCTTGCGCCAGTTCCCGATTCCCTGACGTCAGGCGGTAGCGCAGTTGCTTCGTTCGGTACGCTTCTGGGCGAGCCTTGTCATCAGTGTGGTGTTCATCGCCCTGTTTTTGCGGGCAACTCACCCGCGTGACCTTGGCCGCGCCCTCGAGCAAGCCGACTACCGATGGCTCATCCCCGGGACCGCGGTGTTGTTCGTCGCGATAGTCGCGCGTTGCGTCCGCTGGTCGATCCTGATGCGTCCGGTCGCGCGGCTGAGCGCGCGTCGCCTCTTCCCCTACGCGATCATCGGGTACATGGCGAACAACCTGTTGCCAGCCCGCGCAGGCGAAGTGGTTCGCGCCTACGTCCTCGGCGACCGTGAAGGCGTCTCTAAGATGGGCACCTTTGGCACCATCGCCGTCGAACGTCTCTTCGATGGATGCACCCTTGTGCTCATGCTCCTTATCGCCGGATCCATCGTCGGTTTCGAAGACGGCAAACTCCAGGCCATCGCCTGGGTCTCAACACTGTTCTTCATAGCGGCACTGGTCGCCTTTTACGTGCTCACGCTCAACGAAGCCCGTGCCAAGCGGGTCATCCACTTCTTTCTGCGCATCCTTCCGGCCCGCTTCGAAAACCTTGCCGAAGATATGACCGACACCCTGGTAGACAGCCTGCGTTCAGTTCACGACCCGCGTTCATTGGCACTGGTGACATTGTTCAGCGCGATGGCATGGACGATAGAGGCCGGCGCGTATGCCGTGATAGGCCAGGGTTTCGACCTCGATGTTTCATTCGCCCACTACTGCCTTCTGCTGGCCGCCGCTAACCTCGCCATCATCATCCCGACGTTCTTCGGCGGCACGGGCCCGTTCGAATGGGCGGCCAAGTTGGTGCTTGTGGGCGCGGGAGTCGAATCCGCAGTGGCCGGAGCCTTCTCAATCGTCGCGCACGGCGTCATCCTGGTCCCGACCACCATATTCGGTCTCATCCTGCTGTGGAGCTTCGGCGTGTCATTCAAGCGCATCACCCACGTCGACGTCGAAGAAACAACGGTGGCCCCGTGAGGGCCGGCATCGTCGGGGCGGGTGTCGCGGGCCTTGCGGCGGCGAACGTGCTCCGGGCCGCCGGACACGATGTCACGATGTTCGAAGGCCGCCACGAGGTCGGTGGGCAAGTCGTGACCTTTCCGGTCGGTGGCGAGCCGCTGGAGTGCTTCTACCATCACATCTTCACGAACGACACCACGGTCATCCGATATATCGAAGAGCTTGGTCTCGGCGAGCACCTAAAGTGGATAGAGCCGAAGAACGCGCACTTCGTCAAAAGCCGGATGTTTCCCTTTGTTACGCCGCTCGACCTGCTCAAGTTCACCGCGATCCCGTTCACCAGCCGCCTACGCCTCGGCCTCGCCGCCGTTTGGCTGCGCGGCAAGAAAGATGGCATCACCCGTTACGAAGGCGTCACCGCCAAACAGTGGATGGAAAAGGCGGTCGGCGGGAAGGCCTTCAGCGCTTTCTGGGGGCCGCTCCTCAAGGGAAAATTCGCGGACCAGGCTGACAACGTTGGCATGGT
>JANPDX010000434.1:0-6344 GCA_031431695.1 Dehalococcoidia bacterium | reverse complement strand
GGCGGGTGCGGTCCGGAGCCTCCACCGCCTTCAGAGCCGTCGCCGCCCGATCCTACCTGCACGAGGGGCGTACCCTGGCGGGTTGTCTCGCCGCTGTACTCGGCGGACTCGGGAGTGTCTCCACCTTCGATTGTGGCCCGGCCGTCGTCAATGGCCCGCAGACGCCGGAGGAAGGCGGCGTCGAGGTTCGTTTTGCTCGCCTCGGATACTTCGCCACCTTCCTCCGGGTCGCTGCTGTCGCCGTCGGCTCCGGGCGATTGAGTTCGAAGGACCTGCACCGGGGTGTTGGCCAGGCGGTCCCGCTCCTCCGGCGAAAGTTGGTTGAAGCCCGCGAGTGGCTTAGCGAGGCCGAGGACCTCGCCACCTTCCTCCGGGTCGCTGCTGTCCAATCGAGGCTCAACCCCTTCGGCCTTAATGCCAGTGGGTGGCCTGCGAAGCCCAGCGATCTTGTCTCCCCCGTCGGGGGCGTCGGGGAGGCCGCCGGCCTGGGCCTGTGTGTTGGGGAATTTGAGCTTCCCAGGGTCGATCGGCGGTTCAAATGGCGCTGATGGGGGAGTGGGTGTGCCGCCGCCCTGGGCCTGTGTGTTGGGGAATTTGATCGTCACAGGGTCGAATGGCGCTGATGGGTAAGTTGGCGTGTTTCCGCCCCCATCGCCCCCATCGATCGGTCCCTGCTCGCCCGGCTCGTTGGGGGGCGAGGGCTCGGAAGGCGGCCGCTTGATCGGTTCGGTGTATTGCGGGGGCTGCGGATTCGGGATGAAATTCGCGGTGCCTCCAGGCGTGCCGCCCGGCTGCGGTATAGGTTCGAACGCATCGGTGTCAGCACTCGGCCCGAGCGAGCCACCGCTGCTGCGGGCCAATTCCTTTGTGTCTATCGCGTTTTTGCCGGCAGCCTTTTTAAATGCGTCGGTGAACACCTTCACGAGTGACATGGGCAGATCCTCCTGTTCGCTTTCAGCGGATCGTCCTGGATGCGGCTATAGCCGCATCCAGCTTCGTTCGAAACTTCGGACCCTGGTCGGGGCCGCAGTCCCATTGGCGGGTCAGAGCTCGCTCTCGTCAGCGTCCGTGTCAGCATTGGCATCGCTGTCAAGGTCGAGACCGGGATGATCGGGGACCTCGCCGCCCAGGCCCGGCAGCATTTCCTTTGCTGCAAGTTGGGGACGGAGGTCGACAAGGGTGGATGGTTCGAGATCGTCATCGTCGGCGAGGACGCCCGGCCTCGCCGAGCTCACGAGGACCTCCTCCATCTTGACCTTGAAGAGATCGTCGCCCGCGGCTCGGCTTCTGAGTGAATCACCGGGGCCGACTTCGCCACCCTCCTCGGGGTCGCTGGAGAACGATTTGAGGTCCTTCTCGGTTTCGCCGATGTACGGGCCTCTGGTCCCTGGCTGGATCTCACGCGAAATGTCCGCCTTCTGCCCGGCCTCTTCCATCCCCCTGTCGATACTCTCGTTCTGCTTGTCGAGCTGCGCCTTGGCGGCACTGGAGCCCACTTCGTCGCCAGCGTCGGGGTCACGGGAGGCAGTTGGCGAGGCGATGCCCTCGACCTTGTACGTGTCGTCGAACTTGGCGCCCTCTAACTTGATGTCGCCATCCTCGTTGATGTCTTTGTATTCCCATTCGACCTTGAAGTCGCCATCCAGTTGGCCCTCGACCTTGGAGACCTTGAATCCGCCCGTCTTGAACTCCTTGAAGACTGCGCCACCATCGGCCGGGTCACTACTCGAAAGCGAACCCACACCGACTCCACCGGCCCCTTCCCGCAGTTTGGTCGCGAAGCTGTCCGAGCTGGTCAGGATGTCCCTCACCGCGGGACGAACCACCGGGGTCGGCCCGTCTTCGGTGCCAGCGTCGGGGCTTTCGGCCACGGGCAGGTCTTCGATCTTGAAGCCGGTTGTGGGTCGCCCGGTGTCCTGGGGGGGAGCCGGAGGGGGCTGGTCGAAAGGCTTGATGATGGGTACATCGCTGCCGCTGCGGCCGAACGTTTCAGGCGCGCTGCCGCCGCCCGCGTCGGGGCCTTCGGTGGCTGCGATGTCTTGAACCGTGAAGCCCGCAGGGGGCCGACGGACCTCGTCGCCGTCGTCGATCGGCGCCAATTTCTGCCCACCCTTGAAAGACTCCGAGGACTGGTCCAGAGCCTTTTTTATCGCGTCCTTAATCGCGTCCTTGTTGGCCACCCCCCCTTCGTCGCCGTCTGGGGACACGGGCAAAGCACCAATCTCGGCGAGCGACTCACCCTCTGTCGCGCGGAGGTTGGGAAACTCGAGCTTGCCGGGTTCGCGCAGGCCGGCGCTGGCGTCGACCGTCTCAACGCCCTCGACCTTGAAGTCGTCGCCTGTGTCCGGGTCTTCGGTAGCGCGCGGCGGGTTCATGCTACGTGGAACGTTGAGTTCGTTTATCTGGACGAGCGATGCCCTCTTGCGTTCGAGTTCGTCGTCGCCCGCGCCGGGGTCCTCGGTAACTTCCTTCGGGTCGCCGAGCGCACGGTCGCGGCTCACGACTAGCGGATTAACGCCTCCGCTGTTCAGCGTCGCATCGGCATCAACGGCCGCGCGCTCCGAACTGGTCAGGATGTCCCTCACGGCGGGACGAACCTCCGGCCTTGGCCCGTCTCCGGTTCCGGTCCCGCCCGCTGGAACCTCCTTGAATATCACCTTATTGGGGTCGAATGGCGCGGAAGGTGGTGTCGTCGTGCCCTCTCCACCGCCCGGCGTCGGGTCGCCTGGTTCCGACGGCCCGTCCGGAGATTTCGTCCCCCCGACCGTCGGGCGGTCGATCGGGACCTTCGTGCCGCTGCCGACCTTTATGTCGGCGATCGGTGTGACGCCGCCGCCGCCCTCCGCTATCTCTTCAACGGGCTTGCCACCAACGCTGGGTGGTGGCTGCCGAAACTCATGGCCATCGTCCGCGGTGGACGGGTAGGTGTCGCCGCCGCCTGTCGGCCCTCCCGGGTAGGGATTCGGTACGGGGGGGGTCTTCTCGGCCTCCCTTTTGAAGGCGGCGATAAGCTGGCTCACGATTGACACGGACAGCCTCCTCAGGCGGTTTCTGCTGACGTGGCTCTCTTTCGAATATCGACGAACAGGCACGACGAAGCGTCGATCTTTGGCAACAGTTCAGCGAAGTTGGCGAGGGTGACGGTCGCGCGGGAGATACTCCCGTCGCCGGTCATGTTGATGAGGGTGACGGGCTGCGAGGCGGGATACTCGCGCCCCAACATCTCGACCAGGGGGCCATACGCTTCAGCCGAGCCACCTCCCGCGGCAAGCCCGGCAAGTTCCAGGAGCAAGAGCGGCATGCGCGGATTGAGAGCGGCGGGCCGCGCCGCCAGGCCACTCGCGGAGATCGTCTGGAGCCCGGCTCGGCCCACGTCCAGCCCGACCTCCGCGACCACCACATCGATCGGTGAGACGCCCGGAAAAATGCGCACGGATAGCTGCAGGCGGTTCGCTTCGGCCATGAGGTAGCGCGTGATGGCGTTCGCGAACAGCGGGCTGCCCTGCGAGATGAACATTGCCGGCGGGTCCTTCTCGGCGCGGCCGAGCACGGCCTGCGCCACAGCCGCGTAGCCCTCCGCGAAAGGCCTTTCGGCGAGCAAGTGATCAAGGGGAGTGATCGCGACGTGCTGGCGTGCCAGTAGCACACGCAGCCGTTCCGGGAGGCCAAGCGACAGCACCTGGCCGATATGCACAGCCATCTGCTGCGCCTCCACGGTCATCTGGAGGGCGCTGGAGGCGCCAAACCCGGCGAGAACTAACGTTGGGCCGGCGGCTTCGGCCATCTCAGTTGCACTTCCCTTCCTGAAGTGCGGAATGCTATATCTCGCGGGCTCGCCTGTCACCCGTGTCCTCGGTAAAGCCGGGGCAAACCGTGTCCCGGCCCCAGCGGAATCTCAGCCGATCGCCATCTCGCTCTCACGTCCGAAACGGATCGTGTGGTGTGTGCTCTTGTTCGCGTTTTCCTGCCGATGAGCGGATGTCATCCGGGTGTCGGGAGTAGTGACGGACAGGCGTACATGTGGTCGTACATCGCATCGAGCGCGGGGTAAGCCCCGGCAAACCAGGGAGCAGGAACATGGAAACCACGATTCACGGCACCGCCGCCAGCGCCGAACACGCCCACCACTGGGTCATCGAAGAGGCCTCCGGGCTGCTCAGCCAGGGCCGTTGCAAACGCTGTGGCGTTTCGAAGGAATTCAAGAACTGGCTCGCCGATACGGACTTCATCACCAACGAAGAACACCGCACGGCGGCCTGAGGCGTTCTCAGAGCGGCTATACCTCTTTTCTGCGAGGTCCGGAGATCCCCTCCCTCCGTGCCTCGTTTTTTGTTGTGCTTCGAACCTTGCGCCGCCGACCGAGATTCAGCATCATGCGGCGAACTTTGGCGGGGGCTTCGAATGAGGAACATCCTAATCACCGGTACTAGCTCAGGAATCGGACTCGCGACAACAGTTGAATTGGCGAAACGAGGCGAACGCGTTTTCGCGTCGATGCGTGACCTTTCGAAGTCCGATGCGCTGCGAGCCACTCTCGCCGAAGCGGGTGTCCATGCGACGATCCTCCAGATGGACGTCACAGACGATGCTTCGGTTCGAAGGGCGGTAGGCGAAGTGCTCTCCGCCGCGGGTTCGGTGGACGTGTTGCTCAACAATGCAGCGATCGGCGCCGTCGGACCTCTCGAGTTCACGAGCGACGAGGAGATGCTGCGAATCTTCGATACGAACGTTTTCGGCACAATGCGGACGATTCGGGCGGTACTACCAGGGATGCGGGCAGCGAGGGCCGGCAGGATAATTAACGTCTCGTCCGGCGCTTCGCACCCCCGAGCCGGCGTTCGGCTCTGGGGCATGTACGCTTCGTCCAAGTCGGCAGTGCATACGCTGACGCTCGAACTGTGCAAGGAGGTTGCGCCGCTTGGGATCGAAGTCGTTCTCCTTGAGGGCGGCGTGAGTGGACAGACCTCGGTGTGGGACTTCGTGAGGAGCCAGGCGGAGGCGTTCGAAGGTGGGGACTACATTCTCTCGGAGCGGGTGAGCGCGGCCCAGATAGCAGCGGTTGGCGCGGGGGCAGACGCACTTCCTTCCGTGGTGACCTTTGTGGCCGACGCCTGCACTGTTAGGAATCCGCCGATTCGGTTTCCCGCGGAACTGCAAACTGGGCCCGATTCCGCGGACAAGCTCTCCGACGCAATTTTTGGCAGGCTCGCGCGGGGAGACACCGATGCCAGCATTTACGAAGGCGCGCCCGGATTTTGGCCGCTCCAAAGGGTCGTTCTCTTGCAGCCATGACCAACGGAGCCACGGGAGAGCTACGCGCGGACGTACCTACCGAACTCACGATCGGTGACTCGATGATTCTGGTGAGCGGCCTTGATCTCCGGGAAGCCACGCGCTCGGTCTTCTATGTGTACTTCGAAGACATCGACGCGACGTCCTCACGGGCCATGATCGCCGGGGCGATCTCACTCGAAGAGCCGAAAGACGTGCCGTCTGGCGACCGCCGCGCCATGGTCGAGGATCCCTTCGGAAACGCATGGCAGATCGCCACGATGACCGTCCAGAGGTAGCGTAGTTGGCCGAACTAACCTGTTCGTTCCGGGCGAGTTTCATTCTGGAGGTGCCCTATGGCCGAAAACCTGCCGATTGACCTGAGCGTCGCTCATCGAGCGCTTTCTGCCCGGTGTTTCATGGAGACGTGGGACCTCATCCGCAAGGTTGGCCGTACCGGGGCTGACGATGAGTTGATGATCGAAACCTGCCTCGAGAGCCTCTGGCACTGGCGGCAGCGCCCGGATTGCACGCAGAGGAATCTTTCAATCGGCTACTGGCAGGCTTCACGGGTCTATGCACTGGTGGGCCAGGCTGAGAATGCCTTGCGCTACGGGCAACTCTGCCTCGAAGCGGCAGAAGGTGGCGAGCCGTATTACTCGGGGTACGGCCACGAGGCCATCGCCCGAGCTGCGAAAGTGGCCGGCTATGACGAACTTGCTGCGGAACACGTCGCTCTGGCGCGGGAATTCGCGGCTGCCGTAACAGCGGAAGACGACCGCGCGGTGCTCCTGGCCGACCTCGATGGCGTCGCCGCACGAACTCCGAGTTAGAACGCCGCGAACACCGCCCAGCCGCCCCACGCCGCCGCCAGCACCAGCCCCAGTCCCGGCCAGATATCCAGCGCGTAGCGGCGGCTGCCGGTGGTCCACGCAAGCACCGCCTTGGTGATGGAGTTGGTGGTGAATCCCGCGAGAATCGGGAGTACCGCGTCCTCCGCGTCCAACCGGCCTGATGCCACGAGCGAAGCCACCGAGATCGCCGCCGAATGTGTATCGGCGAAGCCCGCCACC
>JANPDX010000433.1:0-7721 GCA_031431695.1 Dehalococcoidia bacterium | reverse complement strand
TTCGCGGTGGATCGACGACAACGCCGGATTCCACTACCGCTTCTTCCTTTTCGTCTATGAGTTCGACCCGCACGAGCCATTCGACACGCCGGAGCCGTACGCGACTCTCTACGACGACACATGGGAGGGCGCCCACTTGATCTGGCCGCCCTACCATGCCGCGGCTGTTAGCAATGGTGTCCTCACTGAACGCCAGGCATTCCAGGTTCGCGCCCAGTACGGCGGCAAACTCACCATGATCGACCATTGGTTCGGCAAGGTGATGGAGTCACTCGAACGCAACAACGCCCTCGACGAAACGGCCGTCATCCTCTGTACCGACCACGGTCACTACCTCGGCGAGCGCGACATCTGGGGTAAACCGGCCGTCCCCGTGTACGAACCGCTTGGTCACATCCCCTTGATGGTGCGCTGGCCCGGTCTCGAAGGCGGCGTTTGCAACGCACTGACCACCAGCGTGGACATCTTCGCAACGCTTTGCGATGTCTTCGGCGTTGAACCGGAGCATCGCACGCACGGCAAGTCGCTTGTCCCGCTCATTACTGGTGAGGTGAAAGCAATCCGCGATTGGGCACTGCTCGGCGTTTGGGGCCGCGAAGTCCACCTTGTCGATGACGAAGCCAAGTACGCCCGCGCCCCGGAGAGTGGCAACTTCCCAATTTCCATGTGGAGCAATCGTTGGTCGACGATGCCGCTGCACATCCCGAACCCTCCGCCCAACCTGCCCAGGCCTGACGAACGCGCCTACCTCGACCATATGCCCGGCACGAAGGTCCCGGTCATACGGCAGCCGTTCCAGCCGGGCGACATGCTGCCGTTCTGGGCGTATGCACGGTTCAATGGCAACCATCTGTACCAACCAGAAAAAGACCCGGACGAGGCGGAGAACCTCGCCGGTCGCCCTTTGGAACGCGAAATGGCCGACAAGCTCCGCCAGGCGCTGCTCTCGTTGGAAGCCCCGGACGACCAGTTCGTGAGGTTGGGCCTGAGTTAGTCGTAGATGGAGCTGCGGTGGCCTGCACGAACCACCAGCACGCGCAATTCCCGGTCTTCGACCTCGTAGATAACGCGGTAGTCGCCAATCCGTATCCGGTACTGCTCAAGGCCGCGCAGTTTTTGCGAACCCGGGGGACGTGGATCTTCAGCGAGACTGTCTATCGCAGTGCGAATGCGGGGCTCGATGTCTCGCGGAAGTCGCGCTATCTGACGCTCGGCAGCTCGGGAGATAAGGACCAGGTAGGCCACGCGTCAGGAACCCGGACGCGCCTTCAGTTGGTCCCAAGCAACCCACTCGCCGTCCTTCTTCGCTGCGTCGATCGCCTCAATGTCGAGGTTGTCTTCGTATTCACGAAGGAACTGGAGGTAAAGTTCGAGGTCACGCGGAGAGATGAGCGCTCCGACTATTTTGCCGTCACATTCAAGTTGAAAGCCTTCGCCGGGCTCAAGAACGCGAACTAGTGCGGGGAGTCGCCCGAGGTCTTCTATCTTTCCAAGGCGAAGCGGCGAATCGGTGTCGATGTATTCCACAGACCCAGATTATCACACCCGCATTCGCGCCCGGACGACCTACTCCCAGCCAAACTCGACGTACCGCTCGCCCACCCGAAACCCCTCGAGTGCGCGCCTTACATAGAGCACCCCGTTCGCTGGCAGCGCATCCAACGACACCCAGCAAAGTTCGTCGCACTTCTCTGGTCACGATTTTCAGGCTCGCCCGTCCACGTCCGAGCCACGAAAAAGAAGTCGATCCGCTCCGCCTCTGCCTTCCTGTGCATCACCAGCGCGAACGAAAGGTCCTTGGTCGCGAGCATCACGCCGATCTCTTCCGCCGATTCTCGAATCATCGCGTCCGTGGCGACCTCGCCAGCTTCGACGTGTCCCGCGGGAACACTGTATTTGCCATCTTCGTAGCCGGTGTTCGCCCGGCGCAGCAGTAGGACAGAGTTTTCGCGGAGCAAGAACAGGTGTACCGCCACGACGGCCGTCGCCCGCGGCGAGCCGCTCATTTCGGTACCGGCGTCTCGCCGCCGATTGCGTCTTCCAGCGTGCCGACATGCTCCTTGAACAGCGCGAGGCCTTCATCGAAGGCTTTCGGCAGGAACGCTTTCACCGTCGGCGCCGCATCTATCAGGCGTTGAGCGACCGCCGACCCGTCAATCGTTTGGCGCATGTCAGGCTTCGGAAACGTCACCAGCGCGAGCAGCAACACCTGGGCAATGAACACCGCCTTCAGGAATCCGAATCCCGCACCGGCCAGTCGGTCCAAGACGCCCAGGTTCAGGATTTCCGCCCCGCGTTTCAGGAGATGCGCCGCGACCTGCCCGCCCACGATCACGCCCAGCAGGATTGCGACGAACGAGATCAGCGCCGCCAGGTCCTCGTTGTCCACGATCGGCTCGACTTTCGGGAACATGTCGTCGTAAAAGATCCCGGCCATCGGGATCGCGAGGATCACCGAAGCAATCGAAACCAGTTCCCGGATAAACCCGTTGCGGAACCCGTTGTAGGTCGAAAAGCCAATCGCGCCGAGAAGGACGAAGTCGAGCCAATTCACGTAGCCGCAAGGTTGGCGGTGCGTCGGCCAAGGCTCAACCACCATCGACCTCTCGCGCCCGGTCGCGGTACCATGCCCCCATGCAACAGCAGTTGATGGAAATCCTGATATGCCCGATGTGCAAGGGAGACCTCGAACTCAAAATCGATAAGGAAGACGGCGGTGAGATCGTTACAGGGACGATCACCTGCATAAGCTGCCGCGAACGCTATCCCATCGAAGACGGCATTCCCAACATGCTTCCGCCCGACCAGCGGGGCTGACCCGATTTGGATTCCCGCATCTCGATTAGGGACTGGCCGCCGTGAGCTTCGATCCTCACGCCGGGTTGCCACATGAGCCCGCGCCCCGGGAGCCGCGAAGGATCCTCCCGGAACCGGACTCCCTGATCCGCGGCGCCGCTTTGGTTGGAGTTGCCGTCACAGCCGCCTGGCTCGCCCGGTCTTCGTTTCGAGCCACTTGGCTGCTGACGCCAGTAGCCGCAGTCTTGGCCGCGGCAAGCATTCTCGCTGGCTGGGCCGCCGCCGTCCACCTCACCGGCGGCGAAAAGTTCGACGACCACCCGTTCGTATGAATCGCTGATGTCAGAGGCGCGGGCGGAAGCACGCGATTGGGTTTACCCCCCCGCCATTGGCACCATCGATAGACGGACGCAACAAGAAGCCCCTCAGTTTGAGGGGCTTCTTGTTGCGTTTGCCAGGATGGTTGAAGAGATCTGCCGGCGTTAGTTCTGGGACGGAGCCTGAACCGGCTCAGGAGCCTTCGCGCCTTCGATGACACCCTGGGGCGTGATCTTGATGGAGCGCGCCCGGGCTTCCGGCTTCTTCGGAATCGAGAGTTTCAACAGCCCGTTCTCGAAACTTGCCTGGGCCTTCTCCGGCTCGACGGTTGGAGGAAGACGAAGCTGGCGCAGGAAGCTGCCGGAACGAATTTCGCGGCGCAGGTAGTTTTCTTCAGTGGTCTCTTCCTGCTTGCTGAATTCGCCACGAATGGTGAGGACATCTTCATCGACCGAGATCTCCACATCTTTCGGATCGACCCCGGGGACGGCGGCCTTGATGACGAACGTATCGCCGGTTTCAACGACATCGAGGCTCAGGGTTGTGTTGCCAAGGTCTTCACTGCCGCGGAAGGGCAGACGATGAAGTGGCTGGTCGAAGAATCGATCCATCACGTTCCGCATGGCCGAGAAGTCAGCGGCGGGATCCCATCGGGTCAGAGCGGTTGCCATTGGTAAACCTCCAGAAGATTGAGTGTTGGTGTGCTCCATCATATTGGCACTATATGTTTAGATTAGCAAGTACTCTGACTAAATCTTTATCAAGTTTGTTCCTGAACACATTTGTAAACTCAGTCCCAACCGGTTACTATGGCCGGACATGGCTAAGGACCTTTACGAAGCCCTCGGCGTCCCGCGAAACGCGGTGGAAAAGGACATCCGGACCGCGTACCGCAAGCTGGCCCGGAAGCACCACCCGGATGTAAACCCGAACGACAAGGCCGCCGAGTCGCGCTTCAAGGAAGTCAACGCCGCATTCGAAGTCCTTTCGGACGCGGAAAAGCGCAAGAAGTACGACAAGTACGGCGACCGCTGGGAAATGGCCGACCAGATCGAAGAATCACAGCGGCGTGGCGGCGGCGGTGGATTCCGGGCGGCCCCAGGCGCCGAAGGCTTCGGTGACTTCGGCAACATCTTCGATAACTTCTTTCGCCGTGAACGCGGCGGGCCTCGTCCGACGGCGGGCAATCGTCGCGGCCAGGACATCGAAACTCCGGTTGAAGTCAGCCTGGAGGAGGCCTTCCACGGGACCAGCCGCACCGTGAACCTCCAGTCCCCGGAAGGCTGCCCAACCTGCGGCGGCAGCGGTGAGGTTGCGGGCGCCATCTGCCACACTTGTGAAGGTATGGGCACCGTCACCCGGCCTCGCCGGCTCGAGGTGCGCATACCCGCCGGCGTAAAGACGGGCTCCCGCGTCCGCATCGCCGGCGAAGGGCGCCCCGGTGCAGGCAGGGGTGCCGCCGGCGACCTGTACCTGGTTGTGACCGTGCTGCCCCATATCAAGTTCGAACGAAAAGGCGACGACCTTCATGCCGAAGTGGACGTGCCGCTACTCGATGCAGTGCTCGGAGGCGAAGTAACTGTCACCACAATCGAAGGCCGCCTCGCCCTCCGCATCCCGGAGCTGACGCAGAACGGCCGCCAGTTCCGGCTCACTGGCAAGGGAATGCCCGTGATTGGTGGGGCCAACCAGCGTGGCGACCTCTACGTCAAAGCCCGGGTCCAGCTTCCCGAATCCCTCACGCCAGGCGAGCGCGCGCTCTTCGAAGAAATGCGCACCGCTCACTCGGCGGCCACTTCATCCCCCTGAGGAGGTGACGCAATGGTAAGAATTCGGCGCGATGGCAGCGACGAAAGCATCCACGATGACGAACAGCCCATTTACGTCATTTCCATCGCCGCGCGCCTTGTCGGCATGCACCAGCAGACGCTTCGCTACTACGAACGCGCTGGCCTGCTCGAACCAAAACGCACGGGCGGCAACATCCGCATGTACTCCAACAGTGACATCGAACGCATCCGCCAGATTCAACGCTGGATAGACGACTTCGGCGTGAACCTCGCCGGCGCTGAAATCATGATGCGCATGAGCGCCCAAATCCGGCTCCTTCAGGAAGAGCTGGCCACCACGAGAGCCGAACTGGATCGGATTCGGTCGACCCGCCTCCCGGCGCCGTATCGGCCGTGAGCAGAAGTCGCCCCCTCAGTCCTCAGTCCTTTCAACTTTCAATTCTCCGAAGGAGACCCCAAAATGATGCGACAAGAACGATTCACCGAGCAGGCCCAAAAAGTCCTGGCGAATTCCCAGGAAATCGTCCGCCAGAAGCGCAACTCCCAGTGGGGCGTCGCGCATGTGCTGGCCGCTCTCGTCACGCTAAACGGTGGGCTTGCCGAGCAGATCCTTCAGAAGCTGAACGTCGATATGGCTCGCCTTCGCCAGCGCGTCGGCAAGCAGGTTGAGGACCTTCCCACGCTCGCGTACGACGTGGTCCAGATCTACACCACGCCAGAAGTCGTGCGCATGCTCGAAGTCGCCAACGCTGAAGCCGATCGGCTCAAGGACGAATACGTCGGCGTCGAACACCTGTTGATCGCGATTGCCGACAACGAAGAGAGCGGCTCTACACGCCTTTTGAATGAGTTCGGCGTGAACAAGGAGAGCATCTATCGAGCATTGCAGGACATCCGCGGCAAGAAACGCGTCACCAGCCAAACGCAGGAAAACCGCTACCAATCGCTCGAAAAGTACTCCACGGACCTCACCGAACTCGCCCGGGCGGGCAAGCTTGACCCGGTCATCGGCCGCGACCAGGAAGTCCGCCGCGTCATGCAGATCCTGAACCGCCGGACGAAAAACAACCCGGTGATCATCGGCGAAGCCGGTGTCGGCAAGACGGCGATCGTCGAAGGACTCGCCCAGAAAGTGATTGCCGGCGACGTCCCCGACAACCTCCAGGACAAGCGCATCCTCTCGCTCGACATGGGTGCCCTGGTCGCCGGCTCGAAATTTCGGGGCGAATTCGAGGAACGCCTAAAAGCCGTCATGGACGAAGTGAAGCAGGCCGAAGGCGAGATCATCCTCTTCATCGATGAGCTTCACACGGTGATGGGCGCTGGCGGCGCCGAAGGCGCTATCGATGCCTCCAATCTGATGAAGCCCGCGCTCGCCCGCGGCGAGCTCCATGCTATCGGCGCCACCACGCTCGATGAGTACCGCAAGCACATCGAAAAGGACCCCGCGCTCGAGCGCCGCTTCGCGCCCGTTTACGTCGAGGAGCCATCGGTCGAGGACACCATCGCAATCCTCAAGGGCCTCAAGCCGCGCTACGAAGCGCACCACAAGGTCGAGATCACAGACGCCGCGATCGAAGCCGCCGCCCGCCTTTCCAGCCGATACGTCACCGAGCGGCATCTGCCAGACAAGGCAATCGACCTTATCGACGAGGCCGCCAGCAAGCACGTCATCGATGCACAGTCGCTCCCGGACAACATCCGGGATCTGCAAGTTCGGCTGGAAAAGCTGGCCGACGAAACCGAAGCGGCCGTTCAGAAGGAAGACTACGAAGCGGCCGCCCGTATCAAACAGGAGATCATCTACCTGCAGGACGAGTACAACGACCGTAAGACGGAATGGGCGCAGGAACACCCGGCAGTCGATAACACGATCACCGCCGAAGACATCGCCCGCCTCGTGGGCCAGATGACGGGTATTCCCGTCTCACGGCTCGAAGAAACCGAGCAGGACAAGCTCCTGAAGATGGAGGACTACCTCCACGAGCGTGTCATCGGCCAGGACCGTGCGATCGTCGCAGTCTCCGATGCGATCCGCCGCGCCCGCGCTGGGTTGAAAGACCCGACACGCCCAATCGGCTCGTTCATCTTCCTCGGGCCTACCGGTGTCGGGAAGACCGAACTTGCCAAGACCGTGGCCGAATACCTGTTCGACGACGAAGACGCGATGGTCCGCATCGACATGTCCGAATACCAGGAACGCCACACCGTCAGCCGCCTGATTGGCGCTCCTCCAGGCTATGTCGGCTACGACGAGGGCGGGAGCCTCACCGAGGCCGTCCGCCGTCGCCCGTACCGAGTCATCCTCTTCGACGAAATCGAAAAGGCGCACCCCGACGTCTTCCACACCCTGCTTCAGGTGCTCGACGACGGCCGGCTGACGGATGGCCAGGGCCGCACCGTCGACTTCCGCAACACCGTCATCATCATGACCAGCAACCTCGGCACCGGCGTCCAGGAACGAGCGACCTTTGGGTTCACCCAGCGGGCCGATGGCACGCCGGACCACGAAAACCTCCAGGGCTCCATCGAAAAGGCCCTGCGCGAATTCTTCCGGCCCGAGTTCCTCAACCGCATCGATGAAATAGTCATCTTCGAGCCGCTGACCCAGGCCGAGCTCGGGCTGATCATCGATATCCTCACGATTGAAGTTCGGGAACGCCTCGCCGAACGCCGCATCGACTTCGACCTGACTCCCGCGGCGAAACTCGAAATCGTTCGCGAGGGCTACGATCCTGCCTTCGGCGCCCGTCCGTTGCGGCGGACGCTCCAGCGGCGCATCGAAAACGAACTCGCGAAACGCGTCCTCGGCGGCGA
>JANPDX010000432.1:0-2287 GCA_031431695.1 Dehalococcoidia bacterium | reverse complement strand
TGAGGAGTTGTTCCGGCGCTTCCCGGACATCGAACTGGCGGGACCAGTGCAGCGGCTGCGCTCCAACTTCATCGGCGGCATCAAGCACCTGCCAGTGCGGTTTACGCCGGAGGCGTAGGCGTTGCTACTCGCGCAAGCATTCGAACGGGGCCTTCAGGCCCCGTTCGCATCTCCCCAGGGATTGATAATTGGGACGCCCCAGCGGTCGAAATCCCGCACGTTCCGCGAAATGATCGCTAGATCGTTGGTCAGCGCCGTGACAGCGAGAAGGGAGTCAATGACCGGCCGGGGGCTGCCCTGCCGTTCAAACTCGCCGTAGCGCCGGCCCCACTCAAGCATTTCTTGAAGCCCGAGCGGAACGATTCGGTCGGAGAAGCGAGTGAGAATGTAGCCGTCCAACCAAACCTGTAATCGCTGCTGACGGCCACCCGCCCGCATTCGAGAAATTCCTCGTGAGATCTCTCCGATTGTGATGACGCTGATCCCGATTTCTTCCTCGTCGGTCGCCAGCAGCCACTTCAGCGCGCCAGGATTAGGGCGCGGCTTGAGGAATTCGCTGAGAAAATTCGTATCGGCGAGGTACTTCAATCCTCGTCCTCCTCATCGTCAAACCAAAACGACACCTCTCGTGGCGGTATGTCGCCAAGGGGCAACACCTCGAAATCAATTCCAGCGGCGGGCGACCGTTGGAAGAATTCCCAGAGGTTCTCGCGAGGCTGTCGCCGGCTTGATTCGGTCGCCGTACGCACGACCACTACCGCATCCGCTCCGCGCACCGTGATGGTCTGCGGGCCCTCGTCGCGGGCCCGCCGGATGACTTCGCTGAGCTTGTTCTTCGCTTCCTGGAGTTGCCAGGTGGCTTTTCGAGCGATCATCGCGGCGCCTTCTGTCTAGACTGTCTAGACAGAATACATCGCGGTTCACGATTTGCTATCCTCGATGGGTGGCAGCAAGTGGAAAGATCCAGCATTGGCGCAACGAGATCGACCGGGTTGATGATGACCTGCTGCGGCTGTTTAACGAGCGCGCCCATTACGCCATCGAAATCGGCCTGGAAAAGCGCCGCCTCGGGTTGCCCATCGAGGTCCCCGAACGCGAGGCCGCCATCATTCGTCGCGCGATCGACGACAACCACGGGCCGCTCGATGGCGACGCCGTCGAACGGCTCTTCGATGCGGTCATCGCGGAGAGCCGCGTTGCGGAAGAAGCCATGCTGCAAGGCTAGTTAGGCGGCGGAAACCGC
Organism: Dehalococcoidia bacterium; assembly: GCA_031431695.1. Taxonomy (GTDB): domain Bacteria; phylum Chloroflexota; class Dehalococcoidia; order Tepidiformales; family Tepidiformaceae; genus Amarobacter. Next base: position 1,044 of record JANPDX010000432.1, on the reverse strand, counting down.
TTCTTGAATGTGAAAGCGCCCGGCAATGGGCCATTCGCCTTCAGTTCGGCCAGTTTTACCTCGGCTTCATCGACGGTTGGGATATGGCCTTCCGCGACCCACCAGAGCACCGCGTACGGTTCGTCTTCGTGGGTAAACCATTCGTTGCGGCGGCGATAGTAGGCGGTGTGCCCGCTATGGAAGGCGTACTCGAACAGCGACTCCGCGTCTTGCCAGAGGCTGAAGTTGATGATGATGCGGTCGTCGTCGCGGACGCGGATGGCCGTGCTGTCGCCGTCATCGGTCTGGTGGCGCCAGACGAAGCCCGCGGCCCGCTCGGGCAACTCATTGTTGGCGCTGATGTTGTCGGTGAAGTCCGCCATCACCGGCGTATCCAACGGTGCGACGATCCAGGCGATGTTGTACTGCGAGAGGTGGTATCCGTTCACTGTTGCCAAGTGTGGCGTACGGCGCGCGCGAGGCACAACGTCACGCGAGCGAGTCTATCCAGAGGGCAAATCCGGAGAGAGTCGAAGCGACCTGCACCGCAGGGACCGCTTCGCGCCAGCGCCCCGGTCTTGGTCCGCCGAGTGATCAGGGTGAACGGTGATATCCTTCGGCCCATGATCCAGGCTGCAAAAGGAATCGGAATAACGCTGGCGGCGTTCGCGCTGGCGTTTGGTCTCCACATCATTGGTGCCGCGACCAACCAGGGGTGGCTGTTCGCCGTCGCGGTCGGGCTCATCTTCGCAATCTCCACCGGGTTTCCCGCGATTGCGCTCTGGGTTTCAGGGTTGGCCTACAAGGGCTCCGAGGCCGCTCAATTCACCTACAGGTTCGGCGTCATCATCGGGACGGGACTGACCCTCGGTGCGCTATGGGCGACAAACGACCGGGCGTTCACCGCATGGCACTTCCCGGTTTCGATACTCTCGGTCGCGGTAGTCAGTGCGTTTGTCTTGCTGGCGCGTTCGAAGGTGGATGGATCAGAGTCGCCCGCTGGCTCTGCTATTTCCTGAGACGCGGGTCCCAGATGTCGCGGAGGGAATCGCCAAGCAGGTTGGC
>JANPDX010000431.1:0-5222 GCA_031431695.1 Dehalococcoidia bacterium | reverse complement strand
TGATGACCTCCCGCCGGTTCCGCCACCTTCCCGTGCTGGAAGACGGAGAAGTCGTGGGCATGGTTTCCAGCGGCGACCTCATGCGCTGGATTACCCTCAATCAGAAAGACCATATCCGCCAGATGACGGAATACATCACTGGCCACGCGTGATTCGCGGATCCCGCCGCGTCTTCCCCGCCCGCGAACCGGCTCGCGTAGTCGCGGGCCTTCGTGCCCGCTCGGCGCCATGCGCCCACCGGAACGTATCCAGCCGCCCCCATTTCGGACACCGGACAATTGCTAGGGGGTGTAGACAATAGTCATAACGCAGTGCTACTGTCTAAATCGCCTAAGCAATTGAGCCATTTGGCCTACCCCCACCCCGAGGTCTCGCCCACTCATGGCCGTCATCACCCCGTTCGATAACTACCTCGACCTCGTCGAGGCCGCCCGAGAGCTCGCGATTCACCCGCAGAGCCTGCGTCGCTTGATTAAGCAGAAGAAGATCCCCGCTACGCTCTTCGCCGGGAAATACCTCATCGAGCGGGACAAGCTCGAAATGTTCAAGAGCAACTACGATCCCCGCCCGGGGCGAAAACCCATCCGCCGGCTCCTGTAATACCACGCGTCATCATCCTGCTCACCGTCCAGCAAGGCTAAACCGAGGCGTCCTCATGGGAAGGACCAGTGAGCGCGCGTTTGTCGTCGTACCTCGTTGTCCGAACGTAGAGTCAGCCGTACCACACAGTACCCAGGGGGTAGCTCGTCGCGGAAGCCGGGCAAGCCCGGCGCACCGGTTCTTGGGCTACTGGAAGATCTCGCCCTGGCTGGTCAGTACAACCAACAGCACCATCACCGCGAGCTCAACCGTCAGCGCGAAACCGACAACTCCGGTCCAGATCAATTGTGTCCCGCCACGCGTCGCGAAGACCGGGATCGTCACGATGAGTGAAGTTGCAAGAAAGACGATGAGGCAAATGACGCCAACGCTGTTCGGGCTCACGAGAAAAGGCAGATAAGCCAGCATTCCAGCTCCACGCGTGCGGGGACGGCTCCCGCGGTAGTTTCGTCTCCGAATCATAGCGATCCTTCAGAAACAGGAAACACCCGCGGGGATGAATCACTGAGGCGGGCGAACCCGGGCCGGCTGTTAATCCACACGACCCAGATTGAGGCGGGCCAGTAATGGCCTGCGTGGGCGAACCCGGCACCTCCGTTGACGCACGGCAGACCGTCTCCATGCAGCCAGCAGCGGCGAATCTCCCCCGATTTCCGATTTCCCGCAATTCTGGCCCGCGGGGCATGACTGCCCCGCCTCAATTCACCGCGTTCGATAGGGTCACTGATCGATGCGTCCCCCGGCGCTGAAGTCGGTAGCGTGTTGCAACCGTGAACCGGACACTACATGCCGAATCTGATTCAAGGAGCACACCTTGGCCACAGTCGCAGAAGCACAATCCGCTATTTCCGCAGCCCTCGATACCTATATTGCCGAACTCGAACAATCGGGCTCCGTTTGGGAAGCAAAACCATCCGGTGCCCCGGAGGGCGAGTCCGCCTGGTCCGCCCGCGAAGTTGCGGAACACATCGCCGGCGCAGGTCCATTCTTCGGCATGGGCATCGCCCAGGCCATCGGCGTCACAGGCCCAACCCCAACCCGCGTGACGCTCGCGGATGTCCCAAGTGCCGTCGCCGAGACCAGGCGCGGACATGGCCTGCTGTTCGACGTCGTCGCTCAGATCAAGGACGACCAGATGTCCATGGACATCGACCACCCCCGTCTCGGCAAGCAAACCCTCGGAGGCATCCTCAGCATCGTCGAACACCACCTCGGCGACCACGCCAACCAGCTCAAAACGCTCCGCACGAACTAGCTACCGGCAGTCGAACAACGCGATAGGGCAGCCCCATGGCTGCCCTGTTCTGTTCATGGTGGCTCCTAATCCACCTCAATGACCGCCAGCGTCTGCCCCTCGGAGACCCGCGCCCCTTCCGCCACCGGAATGTCTTTCACGATCCCATCAATTGGCGACTTGATCTCGTTCTCCATCTTCATCGCCTCAAGCAAAAGTAGGATGTCGCCCTTCGCCACCGTGTCGCCGACCTTCACCTTGATGCTGAGGATCCGTCCTGCGATCTGCGCCACCACACCGCCCTTGACCATCGCCCCGACGCTCGACCCAACGGCCGTAGTCGAAGCCTTCCGCTCCCGTGGCGCCGCGCCCGCACCAAGGCGGCCGTCGATTTCCACGACGAACGGGCGATAGTCCACATGCACCGTCATCCCGCTCTCGCGCGCACCGGCGGGAGGCAATTGCACGCGATAGGCAACTCCGCCCGCGTTGACGGTCGCGTAACCCGCGTCCTCGCGGACCTTGATGTCGTATTCGTTCCCATCCACGACGACCTTGTCGCCACGGACTTCTACCTCGTAGTTTCGACCACCGATAGTTACTTTCGCCATTGTTCCGTCCCCTACCGCATCAGCCGCATTCGGCCGTAGTTGCGCCACGCGGCCGGCTCTGCGCCGCCCGCGATAATCTGCTGCATGGCGACGGGCGCCGCCTGCGCTGTCCGCTCGCCGATCACCATCGCACCGACGATTGCCGCCACCAGTTCGCGTTCCGGCCCGCCGCCTTCCTTGCGCCATTGCAAGAACTCTTTAGCCGGCTGCGGGAACATCATGTAGCTCAGCACGTCTTCGATGTTCTCCGCGAGGTCGCCAATCTGCGTCTTCGCATCGTCCATCTCCGGCGCGATGTCATCCGCGGGGCGATGCGTGATCGGTTGCTCGTCGCCGAGAAGCTCCGCCAATATCTCTGCCGAGATCGGCTTCGCCGTCGCACCGTACATTCCCCTCGCGAGGTTCCGGGTTTCTTTCGTCACGTTGCCGTACCGCGTGCCTGTCAACACGTTGAGCACGGCCTGAGTGCCAACAATTTGCGAACTTGGCGTCACCAGCGGCGGGAACCCAAGGTCTTCCCGGACGCGCGCGTTTTCCGCCAGCACTTCCGGCAGCCGAGCCTCCGCCCCTTGCTCTCGAAGCTGACCCACGAGGTTCGAAATCATCCCGCCCGGCACCTGGTGCGAAAGCACGCCTGCATCCACGCCCAGCAGCCCGCTTTCGAACTTCCAGTACTTGCGCCGAACGCCCTTGAAGTACTCAGCCAGTTCCCCAAGCTTCCCGAGGTCGAGCCCCGTCGCGTGCTCCGGGTCTTCGGCCAGTGCGGCCACGAGCGTCTCCGTTGCGGGCTGGCTCGTCCCACCCGCGAGCGAACTGATCGCGCAGTCGATAACGTCCGCCCCGGCCTGCACACCCATCAGGTACGCCATCTCGGAGTAGCCCGAGGTGTCGTGGCAGTGCATCTGCACCAGCATCCGCGGGTGGTCTTTCTTCAGCCGCGAAACCAGCGCCTTCGCCATCATCGGGCTGAGCAATCCCGCCATGTCCTTGATGCAGAGCGAGTCCGCCCCCATCTGCACCATCGTGTCGGCCTGTTTCGCGAACGTATCCACCGTGTGCACGGGACTGATCGTGTAGCAAATCGTCCCCTGCACGTGGCCGCCCGCGCGTTTCACTGCGTCGAACGCCGTCTCAAGGTTCCGCGTGTCGTTCAGCGCATCGAAAATCCGGAAGATGTCCATCCCGTTCGCGACCGACCGCTCGCAGAACGCCCGGACCACGTCGTCGGCGTAGTGCCGGTAACCCACCGCGTTCTGGCCGCGTAGCAGCATCTGCGTCGGGGTGTTCTTCAGCCGCTTCTTTATTTCCCGAAGTCGTTCCCACGGATCCTCCCGCAGAAACCGCATCGAGGTATCGAACGTCGCGCCTCCCCAGCACTCGATGCTGTGGTAACCCACCGCGTCCATCTTCTCGATGACGGGGATCATGTCTTCTGTGCGCATCCGCGTCGCGAGCAGCGACTGATGGCCATCCCGGATGGCCGTTTCCATGATGCCGACCCTGGTCATGGGCAAAGTCCGTAAGTGGAGTTGGGGGCGCCGCGCCCGGCGGCAGAATCCTCAGGCTACCAGCCACCCCGTGTATGGGCGAAGGACGGGAAGCTGAATCTGCTAGACTGCGGTTATGGACGAGAGAATAAAGCGGCTTCGGGAAGCAGCGGAGCGCCTTCGGGCGTTGCAGAACGAATTCGGTCCTGCCGAGGAGCCAGCCCTGACCGAAGCTCTCGGAGATTCTCCTGACGAGGCTGACCTCGCAATCGTGTCAAAAGGGGCGGGCCGACGGAAACGATCTGCTTTGACGCGAACTGCCTGATCCGCGCCATTGTTGGACAGGGCGGTACTTGCGCTGAGCTGGTCGCCATGGTGTTCGAACGGCCCGGCGATATCGGGTGCATTGCCTCGCCCGCAATCGTGGCGGAATGGAAAGCTCTTCCTTCGAAGGTCTCAGTTCGAGGCTATTTTAGCCGGCACGGTGTGTCCCTTGAGCGGCTTGTCCAGGCAATCGATGACCTTGTTTATGCGGCCCAGATTGTCCACCCAATCGGCGAGCCTCCGCCGTGCAGGGACGAGAACGACCGCAAATACCTGCATGCGTGCCTCGAAGGCAACGTCGATTATCTGTTGACCACCGACCTGGATCTACTGGCAATCGAGACTATTGGCCGGACCCGCATAGTTCGGCCTGGCATGCTCTGGCGGCTGTTCAATCAGGACTAGCCGACTTCGACTCGCCCGTGCGGTCAAGCTGGATCGAGCAGGGTGGCGAAGGCTGTTCCCCGTTCCCTACTTCCGCTTCGTCCGCTCCAGCAGCCCCTCGTACATCGCGGGCGTAATTGGCCGGACCACCCGCCCCATCCCGGTCCAGTGCGGCCACTTCCAATCGCCGGTCGCCCTTGGCTGGTCGGCTTCGAACAACAGTGGCTTCTCCTTGCTCGCCAGCATCAGGTGGTAGTGCTCCCCGAGAGGCACCGTCTCGTTCACGAGCCCGATCCAGTAGTTCATGTCGGTACCGTTCAGCGAGAACGTCGTCCCGATGTACCGGAACTGGCCATAGAGCGGCGGAGACGCGCTGTTTACATAGGGGCTGTTCGTTCTAACGAACCGCCGGATCGCGGCCCCGCCCAACGCATACAGCCGGTTCGTACTCAGCGCTTCTTCGAGCGGTACCTCGCCAAGCCCGAGGATGTCGTTGAGCACGAACTCCCGAAACTCGACCGCAATCGGGTCCGGGTCGTCGTCTACCGCTTCCAGCACGTCCGTCCACATAATCGGCTGCCA
>JANPDX010000430.1:0-2518 GCA_031431695.1 Dehalococcoidia bacterium | reverse complement strand
GAACATGAGCGTGACCGTGCCATCGGGCGCGGCGTGGAGTGAGAGGTCCGGGCGGTCGCGCTGCAATGACCGGTTGAGGGCGACGATGGAGGAGCCCATGTCTTCGGAGGTGATGCCCAGGAGCCGCACCTTGGCGGCGATGACCTGATCGAGGAAGAGCTTCGCGCCGTATTCGCGGAAGGGGGCGGCGGCGCGGTCGAGGTAGCCGATGGCGGCGGCGATGTCCCCACGGCGTTCGGCGACGGCGGCAAGGCCCTGGAGGTTGCGTCCGAGTTCGACCGGACAGTCCTCGCGTTCGGCCCACTCGATCCCGTCCTTGAATGCTTGTTCCGCTTCATCGACGAGTCCGAGCCGTAGCGCCAGCTTGCCGCGGCCCGCGTCGCTCCCGAGGCCACTCAACATGCCACATCGGTTATTCCACGTGCGAACTTCCTGGTACACCTCCCGGCAAAGCGACTCGTCTCCCAGTTCAGGCAGGAAGACGCCGGCATATGAGAACGACTCCTCCCGCTGCGCCCTGAGTCCCTTACCTGTCCGCCAGGCGGCAGCCCAAACTTCGAAGTCGCTGGCCGCTGCCTCGGGTCCTCCCGCGGCGAGCGTAACGGCGGTGTTCTTCGCCGCGGTCTGGATCAGCGATTGGACGGTCTCATTCGCCTCACGCACCAGGGGCACGACTGCGGCCGTGGCTCGACCCGCGACCGCCTCCCACCAACCCCCGAAGATTAGGCCGCGTGGTGCCGGCTCACGGGCCTTCGTTGGCTTCTGCCGCAGCATCGCGACACCGGCCGGCACCCAACTCGCGAATTGGAGTCCCACTCCGTGCCGATGGGCTGCGCTGAGGTCCGCAAGCGCTTGTGAGTACTCAGCAGCCTCTCTTAGTGTGCCCGCGCGGCTTGCCGCGGCGGCCGCGATCAGGAGCGCCTCACAGGCGTCCAAGGGTCGCCCTATTGCAAGGTAGGCCGTCGCCGCATCGAACGAATGCCGGCCGCGCGCACCGGGATTGTCGTCCCGGTCGGCCCGCAGGGCTGCTACATGCGCCCGCAGCGCCGCCCCGTCCCGGACGTCAGGAAAGCTGCAAAGGTCGAGCAGATCGGCCTCGACGCGTTGCACCTCGATGGTGCCGACCTCACCCAGCCTGTCGAGTTCATATGCCCACAGGAGCTTGAACCGGAGGGTGGCGTTCACCTGATGATCCATTCTCGCCGCGGCGTCCAACGCTTCCTCGACGAGAAGGCGGGACTGACTCTCCATCCAGTAGAAAGGGAGCTCTGCCACGCACCGGGCGAAACCCTCCCAATCGCCTGCACGCCTATAGGCGGCAATCGCCGCGAAAAAGTGCGAGAGACCCCGCGAGTCGTTCCAGCCGTGGCCGTTCAGGTAACAGCTCGCCAACCGGTGAAGCAGGCCCGGCTCCGAGTCGGCAGTGCCTTCCGCGGCCGACTCATACCAGTAGGCGGCCTCGACCCATGCGAACTGTCGCTCTGCTGCCTCGGCCGCGAGGCGAGCATACCGGCGAGCCTTCGCCTCATGCGCGGGCGTCAACGCGGATGATTCGGTGAAGTGCTGGGCAAGCCTCGAGGCGTACTCGTCGGCGCGGTCGCCCCAGCGGCGCTTGATAAGTTGAACAAGCCCGAGACAGGAGGCGGGGAGACGCCGCCGGAACTTCACGGGCAAGCCGCGCCCCACATCTAACCTGAACTCATCCGCCGCCTCATCGAACACGCCCAGACCGGCACCGTTGGCCGGGCGTGAGTTTTTCGCGTGCGAGTGCCACAATCGGGTCACTAAACTGCGGAGCTTCTCTTGGATCTCTCTCCACACACCGTGAAGCGTCGGCTCGAGATCGGCCGCCTTCTGATGAAGTATGGCCGCCAGGATCTGGTTCAGATCGTAGGTTTGGATGAGGGAGCCCTCCGAGACGAGGCTGATGTTCCGACTGGTGCCGACCCGGACGAACTGGCCCGTGACCTAGAGGGTATGGGCGCGACGTTCATCAAAGGTGGCCAGCTGCTTTCGACCCGTCCAGATCTGCTCGCGCAGCCGTACATCGACTCGCTGGCCCGCCTGCAGGATAACGTCGAGCCCGTGACCTTCGGCGACGTTGAGCGAATCGTTGAGAGTGAACTCGGAGTCAGACTCTCCAAAGGGTTCGCATCGTTTGAATTGAGCCCCCTGGGCGCAGCTTCGCTTTCGCAGGTCCACCGGGCACGCTTCGAGATGGACGCGAAGTCGCTGTCAAAGTGCAGCGCCCCGGTATCAGAGAAGAGGTCCTGGAGGACCTGCAGATCCTCGGCGGATTGATTGGCGTCGCGGCGAACCACACGGACGCCGGCCGCAGATACGGCTTCGATTCGATGTTTGAAGAGTTCCGACGGACGATGGTGCGCGAGCTGGATTTCAAGAGAGAAGCTCGCAACCTGGAACGCATCCGGGACCATCCCAGCGACTACCCGCTCTTGTTCGTTCCGAGCCCGATCCAGGACTACTCCAGTTCGCGCGTGCTGACCATGGAGCGAGT
>JANPDX010000429.1:0-2249 GCA_031431695.1 Dehalococcoidia bacterium | reverse complement strand
GCTCGCCGCGCTTGAGGGCGAAGACGCCGTCGTGGTTGGACTCGCGACGGGCAACATGCGGCGTGGGGCCGCGCACAAGCTCGGACACTTCGGGCTCTGGGAGCGGTTCGCTGGTGGCGGCTTCGGCGACGACCACACGGTCAGGGCGGAACTCGTCAAAGCTGGTATCGCCGAGCTGGAGGCGAAGTTCGAACTCGGGCCGGGCGAATGTGAAGTGATCGTGCTCGGTGATACCCCACTCGATGTCGAAGCCGCGCACGGCGCGGGTGCCATGGCGCTGGGTGTTGGCACCGGCCGCTACACCGCCGAGCAACTGATTGCCTCAGGCGCAGAATTCGCCATGGCCGACCTCAGTAACACAAGTCAGGTCCTCGAAATCCTCCTCGGATGAACCTGGATGGAACCGGTGCGTGTTTGGCAACTGTTGACTGGTTCACCTAATTGTATTAGTTTTCCGTATGTCGTTAGTTTCTGCTGAACCCGGGCGCAGGCATGGCTACACCGCCGTCCGCCAATCCATTCTTGAAACGGCCCGGGACATGATGCGCGCTGAGGGCGCGGCCGCCCTCAGCCTGAACGAGATCGCCCGCCGTCTCGGCATGAAGACGCCCTCCCTATACACCTACTTCGCCAGCAAGCACGACCTCTATGATGCCCTCTTCCTCAAGGGAATCGGCATGTTCCGGGAACGGCTCGCCGGCATCTTTGCGACTCACCACATGGAAGGTGACCTGATCGAGTCGGCAATCGCCGATTACATGAACTTCGCTGATGAAAACCCGGATCTGTTTTCCCTTGTCTTCGAACGGCCCGTACCGGGCTTCATCCCATCGGAGGCATCCATGCAAGAGGCAGCAGGTCTCCTCGCAGACGGCGAACGCCAGTTCCGCCTGGCCATCGATGCCGGGTTCATTGAGAGCGGCCTCAATGCAGTTGCGACTCGCGACCTGTTCATCGCGGTCACCCACGGCCTAACTTCGCTGAAACGCGCAAACGAACCAACGGCGCCTTTGGACAGCGGCCGATTCGGGCCGCTCATCCCGTCCGCCGCCGCCCTCCTCACGTCCGCCTGGCGCCCCCGCCGACCGGACGCCGAAGCTCCAGGGAGTCTCGCATGACCACACGGTCGCAATCAGCCCGCCACCTCAAAGACGCTCTCGACGTGCCACGCCCGAAACCGAGTGACTACAGCGCCCTCGCAAATGCCGAATTGCAGGCCTTCCTCTCGCTGCTCGAAAAACTGGAGCCGGACGAATGGAGTCGGCCCACGCCCTGCTCCCTCTGGGATGTCCGAGATGTGGTCGCCCACCAGGCTGGCCATATTCAGAGCGGCAAGGGGTTCATGGGCGTGTTCGCCCAGGTCAACCCCATCGCCACCGCGCCGTATCTCAGGCGCCGGATGTCGACCCTCGACGGCATGAACCAGAAGCAAGTCGACCTGCGCCGCGACATCCCCACCGATTCGCTGATCGCCGAACTCCGCGAAGGCACGCCCGCCTCCATCGCGGCACGCGAGCGCCTCAATTTCGCTTCGGCTCGCATTCCGTTGCCGGTCCCACCGGTCGGGCTCATGCCTCTGAGGACACTCTTACTCCGGATCTTTCCACGCGACATGTGGATCCACCGGCTGGACATCGCCGACGCCACCGGAAAGCCCTTCGAAACTGCCGACAGCCATACTCCCACCATGCTCGCCCTCGCTATGGAAGACGCTGCCCGCTTCGCGCGAAAGAAGGAACGCACCGTGAACCTCGGGATCCACCTCAGAGGTCCCGCCGGTGGCGATTGGGACCTCGCCCGTGGCACGGGAGCCCGTGTCGAACTCGAAATGACCCTCGAAGACTTCCTCCGGCGCACCAGCGGACGAATCACTCCCGCAACCGCCGCCAGCCGTACCTCGTCCAACACCACTGCTGAGGAAACACTCCGGGTCCTCGAACTCCTGCGGGCCCCCTACTAGCGTCGGCTGGTCCCGGTGCACCGCTGGCACGCGTCGGCTGCCCTTCTGTAGACTCGCAACATGCTTCGATACCGGACAATCATTCATGGCGCGTGAAGTAGCTGGAATCCCAACCGCGACGACAGAGCAGGCGAAAAGTGGGATCTATTACGGCTACTGGCTGATCGGCGCGGCCTTTGTCGCTCAGTTCGTATCGGTCGGTTCGCAGAATTACGTAGTTGGGGCATTCCTCAAGCCGATGACTTCGGAACTCGGGTGGACGCGTTCCGAGTTCACGGTCTCGCGCACG
>JANPDX010000428.1:0-15577 GCA_031431695.1 Dehalococcoidia bacterium | reverse complement strand
TGGTCGATATGGGCGATGATGCAGAAGTTGCGAATCCGGCTCTGGTCCACAATCTGAGTGTAGGGCGTGGTGGCGTTAGGTGTGGATTAGAGGAGGTCGATGAACTCTTGGATCGAGAGTCCAGCTCTTTGATCTGATCGCCGAGTAGTCCCGGTCCGAGTTCTCGATGCCTGGAATCTAGCTGTGCTCGACGGGGGCTCAGCACGTATAACGGGAGATGTGAAGCTCAGGCACTATCCCGGCTACATGCGGTTCTGGGCCGCTTCCACAGCGTCTGACTTCGGCACCTACATCACCACGATCGCCATCAACGTGATTGTCGTGCTCACGCTGCACGGCGGCGCCGGTTCCGTCGGTCTTGTGAACGCTGCCCGCTGGCTGCCGTACCCCATCCTGGGGCTCTTTGCCGGGGCGTGGATCGACCGTCATCGTCGCAAGCCCATCCTCGTGGCCGGCGATTTCGGGCGCGGCGCGATTCTTGTCTCGATCGCCGTGCTTGGCCTCGGAGGTTGGCTGACCGTATCGCTGCTCGTTGCGCACGTGTTCGCTTTCGGAGTGCTTTCGCTCACGGCCGATGCCGCATTTCAGTCGTTCGTCCCCGAACTCGTGCCGCGCCAATTGCTGGTACGCGCGAACGCCCGGCTCGAACAAAGCGGCTCGGTGGCCCAAACCACGGGACCTGCGCTGGCTGGCTGGTTCACCCAGGTTGTTGCCGCCCCGGCAGCAATCCTGGTCGATGCTGCTTCATATTTCGTCTCGGGCCTCGTGATCGCCAGCATCAAGCAGCCACATGCACCGCGTCGCCCGACTCTCACTGATGATGGCCTTCTTGGTCGAATTCGGGAGGGTCTCGCGTGGGTATATCGCCATCCCAGACTCGGGCCGCTCGCCCTGACCACGAACCTGTGGTTCCTGTTCAACAGCATGTTTGGCGTGGTGTTCACCGTGTACGCACTGCGCGAGCGCGAGTTGGGACCGTTTGCGTACGGTGTTGTGCTCGCATGCGCCGGAGTTGGATCCGTCCTCGGAACACTGGTCACGGCGCGGCTAGGCGACTTCCTGGGCGCAGGCCGCGTTATGGTCCTTGGCCGAAGCATTTACCCGGTCGCTTTCGGGATCATCGCCGCTGCCGGGTTCGCTCCCATTGGTCACTGGACCGGAGTCTCGGCGATGGGACTTGGGCAGTTCCTCATCGGCATCGGGTTGGGCCTGGAAGGACCGCAGGAGATGGGCTACCAGCAGGCAGTCACCCCGGATCGCCTCATGGGCCGAATGAGCGCAACCAGGCGATCCATCAACCGCGGGATGATCGTCATCGGCGCGCCGTTGGGCGGCCTGCTCGCTGAGGCGGTTGGTATCAGGTCAACAATGTGCCTCGCCGCAACGGGGATGGCGCTCGTCGCCATCCTCATGGTGGTCTCCGGCCTCCATCGCGCCCGAATGGAGGATCAACTATCCGAATCCGCCGCCGAAGGCTAGCGCGAAACACATCCGCCTCGACGCGTCCCAAGTCGTCTCTCACCCATCCATTCCGCCACCATCTCCGCGGAAGTCCGCATCTCGCGAATCCATTGCGCGAATCGTGGTCGCCGGATCTCCGCAGCGATCGGCACGTGCCGGGCGATGTACTCCTCAGGAGTGAGCCAATCGAAGTCGTAGTGCTCCTCGCTAATGCGCACCGAAGGGCCTTCTGCGAAGCCAACAAAGTGGTGCACCAGGATCGGCGCGTCCGATTCCCAAACCCACGAACGGAGGAGTTGCGGCTCGAACAGAGTCATCCCGGTCTCCTCGACTATCTCGCGGGCCATTCCCTCCGCCGGTTCTTCGCCATTTTCGATTTGTCCGCCGGGCGGGACCCACATGCCGTCGCCCACGCCTCCGCTCCGCTGCAGCACCAGGATGCGCTCGTTGCGCACGCACCATGCTCCGGCGACCTGCCGTGTCTTGTTCACGCCAGCCATCATCGGCCCGGGCCCAAACCCAGTCCAAAATCGCCTATACTCGGCCAGCTTTTAGCCGCAGGAGGAAGTCCCATGACCGCACCCGCCACCTACGTCATGAACAAGATGTCTGCGACCACGACCGGGGACGCACGCGCCGCGAGTGTTGGCATGACGCTTTATGGCTGCCTGTAGGACCGTCTTGTGACAGTCGAGTGGTCCGACCTTTCCGACACTCCGGAGAACCGGGCGCTGGTGATGCGGGCGCATCACGTGGTCGATTGGTCGATCGAAGAGATGGAGACCGCCCGCCTCTTCACGCTTGGCATCCCCGACGACGAGATCGCCAAGAGAGTCCGCATCGAATTAATCGAGGTGGAGGCGAATCTCTTCGGCATGGCGGCTCGAATTTTCGTCGAACCCAACTGGAGGGTCCTTCACGGCATCGGATGCGTGCCGGAGTGGCTCAACCTGCATTCGAAGTGCTGCGTTCCGAAGTGGGAAGCCGAGGTAGCCGAGACCGACCCTTCTGAACTTCCAGCCGAGCTTACCGCGGAACACCGCTCGCTGCCGCGCTGGAAAGTGTGGGAAGAGGCCGAACGGCTACGCGACCGGGAAGACCTCCGCGCCCCCTCGGTCCGCCGCAAGAAGTCGGATCGAAAGCGTTAAGGGACTGTCAGGCGAGACGCCACACCATTTCCATGGGCGAGCGCCGAAGCCCATGTCTACCGCCTAATCCCTACCACCTACCTGTGCCACCTGCCCCTTCTTCACTCACCGGGCCACGCCCCAACCTCAAGATATGCCTCCTCGAAATCCCGCTGCCCGCAGTCAGGTCGCGAACGAGCTCAGCACGACCGGCCGCCCGGAACAGCCTCGGATCGATGCCGTTGAAGTCCCTGAAACCCCGCCTGTTGCACCTTCAGCAAGCACACAACAAGCATGGTGCGCCGAATCTGAAACTCCTTGTTCTTCCTTGTTAACAAGCAGAAAAACTGAGCTGCGCCTCCAACAAGAAGGAGCGCTCCTTGCAGCGGTCGCCTGAAGCGCTGACTCCCGCGACGGATAGGCGCTATCGAGGATTTCAATCCGCCATAACCGTGGCGCGTGGTAACCTCCGTTACCGAAACATCCCTCCCCTCAGGAGTCTCCATGCCCCGCAAGAAGGTCACTATCGTCGGCGCCGGAATGACCGGTGGCGCCATGGCGCAGCGTCTCATCGAACGCGATATCTGCGATGTCGTCCTCCAGGACGACCCCCAGTTCGCCGGGACCATGCACTTCGGCAAGGCCCTCGACGAGTCCCAGGCTTCCTCGTGGGAAGGCTATTCAATGCGCATCTCCGCCACCGATGGCTGGGAAGAAACCGCCAACTCGGACGTTGTCATCGTCACCGCCGGCGCCCCGCGGAAGCCGGGCATGACTCGCGAGGAACTCCTCAACGGCAACGCCGAGATCGTCGCAGCCAAGGTTTCGGCCGCCGCCAAAGCGTCGCCCAAGGCCGTCCTCATCATTTTCTCAAACCCCATGGACGCGATGTGCCAGGTCGCCATGAAGGCCAGCGGCTTCCCGCGCGAACGCGTCATCGGCCAGGGCGGCGCACTGGATAGCGCGCGTTATCGCTACTTCGTCGCCGAAGCCCTCGGGGTTTCGGTGCGCGACGTCCATGGCTACGTCATCGGCGGCCACACGGATACCACGATGGTCCCCGTCGTCTCCCAGACTCGCATCGGCGGCGTGCCGCTTACCGACCTGCTGCCAGCGGATCAGGTGCAGGCGCTGGTTGCCCGTGCAATGCGCGGCGGCGCTGAGATCGGCGAGCTGTACAAGACGGGCTCGGCATACTTCGCACCGTCGGCCGCGACCATCACCATGGCCGAGGCGATCCTCATGGACCAGCGCCGCCTCATCCCCTGCTCGGTCTTCCACCAGGGCGAATACGGCATCCGCGACGTCTTCAGCGGCACCGTCTGCCAGCTTGGCGAGGGCGGAATCCAGAAGACCTTCGAGCTACCGCTTACGGACGACGAGCGCTCCCGCGTTGTCGCCGCCGCCGAAGCCACCAAGGACCTGCTCAAGCTCCTCAACTGAGGTTGGCCGAATAGTTGCGGCTGGCCGGGAGATCAATCCATGGCGAGCCGCGAGTATTCGAAACGCCTCGGAGCGATCTCTGACGAACAGCTGCAGGCCGCCCTCGACCGCTTCGGTCTGGGGCGGCTCCTTGCTGCCGAGCCGCTTACCAACGGGCTCTTCGGCCAGAACCTGATGCTCGAAACCAGCACAGGCGCCTACGTTTTTCGTGGCGCCCCGCACTGGAATCCCGCAGGCGAAGACGACTGGCAGTTTCAGAAAGAGCGGTACTTTTCGGGATTGGTCCACAGATCTCCTGGGGGACCGATCGTACCCTGGCCATACTGGCTCGAAGAGTCTCGCGACATCTTCGGCTGGGGCTTCGGCATCCAGCCGAGAGTCCCCGGCGACATCCTGCAACAGCCTATGTCGCGTGCCTACACCGCACCCCAGATCGCCGAACAATCGCGCGAACTCGGGGTGGCACTGGCGGCGCTCCACACCGTCACGGTCCCGGAAGCTGGCCTCCACAACCCAAAAACGGACGCGATCCAACCGTTCAGCACGTCCTACGCGGGATACGCGGAAGCCACCGTCGAAGACCTCCTCGTTCGCTCCGTCGCAGCATCGGCATCCACTTCGGCAGCGGACGTCGCGTGGGCCTGCTCCATCGTCGAACAGGCCCGACCGGCATTGGAGATGCCGTTCCAGCCCACGGTCGTCCACCTTGACTTCGGCTTCCACAACGTCCTCTTTGAGGAACGGGACGGTCACTGGCGTCTCACCGGTGTGATCGACTGGATGACGGCTGAAGCCGGCCACCCGGAATGCGACTTCGCACGCCCCCTCGCCACGGACCACCAGTTCCGCATCGGCGGCAGGGAAGCGTTCCTGGAGGGTTACCGAAGCGTGCACCCGGAACTGCCGGGATTCCGCGAGCGCTTCCCGGTGTTCATGCTCTGGGAACGGTTGCTCATCTGGCAGTACTGGCAGGCGCAACCACGGAACAACTTCAGGGGCATGGGCATGCGCGAGTGGATCGAGCCGTTCGTGGAGATGCTGGGCTAGCTACGAGGGCTGGTCGTTGCTCGGGACGTTCTGTCGTCCGTGTCGAATCGCAAAAATCTCAAGGCGATCTGGAAATGCCTCATAGAACACCCTGTAGCCGCGGTGGATCAGCTCTCGCAGGACGGTACCCTCGAATTCGGGGACTCGACGTCCAAGGCGGGGCGTCTGCTCCAGGTTCTTCACGCGCTCGCGGAGTCGATCAGCGAAACGATCGCCGCTGCCTTCGGAAAATGCGTTCAAACGAGCGATGATCGCATCGAGGTCGCCTTCCGCCTCAGGCGTCCAGAACGACCTCACACTTTCGTCCGCCGGTTCTCAACAACTTCGTCGGTGCTGCGAAGTTGGCCGGCTCGTGCCTGTGCCCGTCCTCGTTCAATGCCGGCGATGTCTTCCGCGGTGAGCGGCGCCGCAACGAACTCGAGACGCTCAAGCAGTTCGTCGGCCTCGAGCTCGGACATTTCTTCGACCAACTCATGGAGCCGTTCTTTGATAGACATGGTGCCAGTATACCAAAGCCGTGACGGTCTACCTCAGCGCCGCACGTAGAGCCGCCGCCGCGGAGCGCACCTGCTTCGGTGCCGTGCCGCCGGGAATATCCCGGTCAGCGAGGGCCGAGTCGACCGTGATCTCTAGGACATCCGGTTCGAAAAGCGCGCTCAGACTGCTATAGGCGGAGAACGGCAACTCGTTCAGTTCGCATCGCTGCGATTCGGCCTCCCGGACCAACCGACCCACGATTTCGTGGGCCTCACGGAAGGGCAGCCCCTTCTTCGCGAGGTAGTCCGCTATGTCGGTCGCGAGTGAAAAATTTTGTCCCGCCGCGATCCGCATCCGGTCGAGGTTGAAGTTCAAGGCGGGCATCATTGCCGCGAAGATCCGGAGCGTGGGCAACACCACGTTCGAGGAGCCAATGATGTATGCCTTGTCCTCCTGCAGGTCCCGGTCGTAGGCCATTGGGAGGCCTTTCATCGTCGTGAGAATGCCCACTAGCTCCGCGATCGCCCGTCCCGTCCGCCCGCGGGCGAGTTCAGCGACATCCGCGTTCTTCTTCTGGGGCATGATGCTCGAACCAGTCGCGAAACCATCAGGCAAGGTCAGGAAGCCGTACTCCGCGCTCGCCCACAGGATGATGTCCTCGGCCATGCGTGAGATGTGCACCTGGGTGATCGCGCATGCAGCCGCGAATTCGGCTACGAAGTCCCGGTCGGCCGTCGCGTCCATGCTGTTTCGTGAGACGGCGTCAAAACCGAGCTCACGGGCAACCATCGCGCGGTCCAGCGGATAGGGCGAACCAGCAAGAGCGCCGGATCCGAGCGGCAAAATGTTCGTCCGTCCCCGGCAGTCACTGAACCGCTCGCGGTCGCGAAGCAACATCTCTCCATACGCCAATAAATGGTGCCCGATGGTTACCGGCTGAGCGCGCTGGACGTGGGTATACCCGGGCATCGGGTCGCCGGCGTGCTTTTCGCCGAGATCGCAGATCACGCGAATCAGTGCCGCGCTGGCCTCGATAGCGATGTCGCACGCTTCGCGGACGACCATCCGGTTCAAGAGTGCCACCTGGTCGTTGCGCGAACGTGCGGTGTGCAAGCGTCCAGCCGCTGTCCCGATTCGCTCGCGAAGGAGCGATTCGACATGGGTGTGGATGTCCTCCAACTCCGGTTTCCAGGTGACGCGGCCCGCCTGGTAATCCGCAAGCACCTCCCCGAGACCGCCGATAATGGCGTCCGCGTCCTCCGCCGGGATGATCCCCTGCTTCCCGAGCATCCGGGCGTGAGCAATCGAGCCGGCGATGTCGTGCGCCCAGAAGTCGCGGTCCATCCCGGCCGTAAACTCCTGTGTCAGCTGGTCCATGCCGCCCTCGAAACGCCCTCCCCAGGTCCGCTGCTGGCTCATCGGGATGCCGCCGCGAGTGGTCCCCATTCCAACAATTCCGAAAGCGAATCAAACGAGAAATCCGGGCGGATGCCTTCTGCGTCGGGGAAAGAACGTTTCCATGCTGTGGCCATGCCGAATAGTTGGGCCCCGGCCACGTCCTCGGCAAGTGAGTTGCCTATCATCACGGTTTCATGACCCTGCACGTCCAGTTCGGCGAGTGCCTGTTCGAATATGGCCGGGTGAGGCTTGAGGTACCCGACTTCCACCGAAACGACGTTGCTATCCCAATCGATATCGAGTCCAGCCACCTGTAAGTCCTGGCGAAAACGCTCCCCGCCAAAGGCCCTGTTCGTGATGATTCCCAGCTTGAAACCGCGGCGCCGAAGTTCATCGAGGAGTTCCCTGGCCCCCGCGTATGCCACCTTTCCACCTTCCTCGCCCGAGACGTAAATCGCTTCCATCAGTCCGCCGGCCTCGCTCTGCGAAAGGCGAAGCCCAATCGATTCAAGCGCGCTCTGCGCAACGGCTGGATAGTCCGGCTCCACCCGGTCCGTCGCACGAGCGACGCGCATGGCCGCCTCGAGAGCATCCCAGGCAACACGAGCCGCCAGGCCCGGGTCGGAATACGCGTAGTCAATCTCAGCGAGGTAAGCGGCTGCCCGCTCAGCCGCAATTCGCCGGAATTCAGCCGGGGGCGGCGCCTCTGCCGAGTGCCAGAGTGTGTCACCAATATCGAAAAGGACGGCGCGGTACGCCATTCAGCGATCTCTTCCCCACTGACCCAATCGGCCGCCAGCGAATATTCTCACGCGTCTGCCGCTCACGACAACGCGCGTTCGCGGTTACGAAGCATTCAGGCGGTACAATAAGCCGATGCGCATTCGAGCCTCACGAACATTCTTCGTCGAGCCGCCCATCCCCGAATCCCTGTCGTCCCTGCGGCGGCTCGCATCCAACCTCTACTGGAGTTGGAACACCGATGCCGCTGCGCTGTTCGAACGGATCGATCGGGATCTCTGGCAATCGACAAGTCACAACCCGGTCGCGGTTCTCCAGGGCGTGACCGCCGAACGTTGGGCTCAACTCGCCGGCGATGATGGATTCCTGACTCAACTCCAACGCGTGGTCGATGCGTTTGACACCTACCTGCGGCGCGACCGGCTGCTCGAAGTTCCGGGCGCCTCCGACTCCCGGCCAGTCGCATATTTCTCCCTCGAATTCGCGCTCACGGAGAGTTTCCCGAATTACTCGGGCGGGCTGGGCGTCCTTGCCGGCGATCATCTCAAATCCGCTTCCGACCTTGGCTTGCCGCTGGTCGGCGTGGGACTGCTCTACAACCAGGGCTACTTCCATCAACGGCTCGGCCCGGATGGCTGGCAACAAGAGGAGTACCGGCTTGTCGACCTCACCGCCCAGCCCCTGAACGCAGTCTACGCCGAAGACGGCCCCCGTTTGCGGATTGAAATCCCGCTCGATGGGCGGAAGACCGTTGCCGAAATTTGGCTGGTCCGCGTGGGGAAAGTGCGGCTATTCCTGCTCGATACGAACATCGAGCCCAACTCGGTGGCCGACCGAGAATTGACCGCCCGGCTCTATGGCGGCGACTCGGAAATGCGCATTCAACAGGAAATGATCCTCGGCATCGGCGGTGTCAGGGCCCTCCGGGCCCTCGGGCTCGACCCGGCCGTGTGTCACATGAATGAGGGCCATTCCGCCCTTCTTGGGCTGGAACGGATTCGGACACTGATGACAGACCATGGAGTCTCGTTCGCCGAAGCCCGCCAACCGGTAGCGGCGGCGACCGCATTTACGACGCACACGGCGGTGGCCGCCGGGATCGACCTCTTCCCGCCGGAACTCGTGATGAAGTACCTCGGCGATTACGCGGCCTCCATGGGCCTCGACCGGAAAGCCCTGCTTGGACTCGGGCGCACGCACACCGAAGACGAAGCCGAGCCCTTCTCGATGGCGATGCTTGGTCTTCGATTGAGTGGCTTCCGCAACGGTGTCTCGAAGCTTCACCGCGGCGTTTCACAGCGGCTTTGGGAGTCGGCCTGGCCCCAAATTCCGGTCGAACAGACGCCGATCGAATCGGTGACGAACGGCGTGCACCTGGCGACCTGGGTTTCCCATGAGGTGGGCAACCTGTTCGACCGCCACGTCGGGCCTGGCTGGCGCGACGATCCCGTGAACGCGGAGTGGGCACGGATTTCGGAAGCTCCCGATGAAGAACTCTGGGGAGTACACGAGCGCCAGAGAGAACGACTCGTTCTGCGGGCGCGCGAACAACATGCCGAGGCCTTGATGAGCCGGGGCCTCTCGCCATCCGTTGGGAAGACTGGCCAGGCGTTGGATTCGCGGTCTTTGACGGTTGGGTTCGCCCGCCGATTCGCGGGCTACAAGCGAGCCACGCTGCTGTTCCGCGACCCCGTGCGTCTGGCGGCAATCCTGAATAACCCCGAGCGCCCGGTACAGTTCATCTTCGCCGGGAAGGCCCACCCCCGTGACGAGCCAGCGAAAGCGCTTATACGCGAAGTGGTCGCGTTGAGCGCAAGGCCCGAATTCCGAGACAGGCTCATCCTCCTGGAAGACTACGATATGGAACTCGCGCGGGTGCTTGTCCAGGGTTGCGACCTCTGGCTCAACACGCCGCTTCGGCCCCTGGAAGCCAGCGGCACCAGCGGCATGAAGGCCTTCGCCAATGGCGCGATCAACATGAGCGTCCTCGACGGGTGGTGGTGGGAAGCCTACCGGCCTGGCCTCGGCTGGGCTGTTGGGAGGTCACGTGTGGATGACGACCCCGAGGCACAGGATGCTTTCGATGCGGCCTCTATTTACGACTTGCTCGAGAACGAAGTTACCAACGATTTCTACGACCGCGACTCAGACGGCATCCCACGCGCGTGGGTCCAACGCATGAAGGCTTCCATCAGCGCGTTCGGGCCCGAGTTCAACACCGGAAGGATGGTCGCCGAATACGCGACCCGAGCGTATGCACCCGCCGCACAAAGCTGGAGCGACCTGAACCAGGACAACCTCCGGCTCGCACGGGACCTTGCGAGCTGGCTGGAGCGAGTGCGCGGCGTGTGGCCGAAGATGAAAGTCCGCGCCGTGTCTGAATCGGCGCCCGTCGCGGACGGGTATTCGGTGGCGACGGTGCAGGTGGATCCGGGAGGGCTCTCGCCCGCAGACCTCCGAATAGATGCGGTCTACGGCGCCGTAAGCGCCGATGGCGCGATGAAGCCGGATGGCACGGCGCGGCTTGCGTTCGTCAGCCGCGGCGAAGACGGCGTTTGCACCTACAAAGGAAACATTCCCGTGGCCGGTGGAGGACGCATGGGATACGCGGTGCGTGTCCTCCCGGAGCACCCGGGCCTTCGCGACCCATTCGCCACCGAACTGGCACACTGGGCCTAGGAAGGAACGATTTCATGCCCGGGACCGCAACCTTCGTGCTGCACACCCATTTGCCCTATTGCCGTCTCGCGGGGCGTTGGCCCCACGGCGAAGAGTGGATTCACGAAGCGCTGCTCGAATGCTACCTGCCGCTGTTGAGAGCATTCCGTACGTTGAGCGCGGCCGTCGATGGGTCGCTTGGGGTCACTATGAACGTCACCCCAATTCTCGCTGAACAACTCCGGGATCCACTCATTCAGCAGCACTTCCGTGAATACTTGGGAGAGCGCCTGAAGCGAGCCAGCAGTGACGTGTCCCGCTTTCCCGCCGGTTCACAGCTTCAAAAGACCGCGCAATTCCACCTCCAGCGCTATTCCGAAACCGAGAGCCTGTGGAATGCGATATCGGGCGACTTCGCTGGCGCGCTCGCGGCACTCGAAGCGTCTGGGCACCTGGAGATCGCATCGAGCGCGGCAACGCACGGGTACTTGCCACTTCTCGCCGATGATGCCGCCATTCGCCTCCAGGTGGAGACTGGTGTTCGATCGCACGAAAGGAATTTCGGGCGGCCACCGCGATCCTTCTGGCTTCCCGAGTGCGCGTATAGGCCCGGTCTCGAACGTTTCCTGGAAGATGCCGGCATCAAGGTATTCTTCGTCGAGACGCACCTCGTGGCCGGCGGTACTGCCCGCGGAAAAACACTTGGGGGCATGGTTGGCCCGTACCCGGATTTGAATGAATCGCGGCGCCAGCCGGCTGAGGCCGGGCCTCACCGCGGCACCACCTTCCGGCCCTTCTGGGCTGGCGAATCGAAAGTCGCCGTGATGGCCCGCAACGAACACACCGGGCTCCAGGTCTGGTCAGCGGAGAAGGGCTACCCAGGCGATGGCACCTACCGCGAGTTCCACAAAAAGGACGGACAATCTGGCCTGCACTACTGGCGCGTGACCGGCGCGAACGTGGATCTCGGTGACAAGGCTGAATACGAACCCACGGTTGCCTCGGCCACATCCCAACGCCACGCATCCCACTTCCGCGACCTTCTGAAGCGAGAGCTGTATCTCTACGAATCTGGCGCGAGCGAGACCGGAAACCTCGTCTCGTCGTACGACACCGAGCTCTACGGACATTGGTGGCTGGAAGGGGTCGAATGGCTTGAAAGAGTCATCGCGCTGCTTGCCGCGGACCCTGAGGTCACGCTTGCAAGCGCCGAACAGATCGTTCGGGACGACCCGCCCGTTGCCGCGATCGAGCTTCCCGAGGGCTCCTGGGGCGCCGGCGGCGACCACCGCACGTGGCTCAACGACCAGACCGCGTGGACCTGGCCCGAGGTCCATAGGCGGCAGCAACGCGCCCACCAATTACTGGCAACCGATACCGGCGCGGCGCGACAACTCGCTCGTGAGTTGCTGCTCCTGCAGTCCTCGGACTGGCAGTTCCTGATGACTACCGGCCAAGCCAACGAGTACGCCATGGAGCGGTTCAACAGTCACTGCGCCAGGTTCGATGCCATTGCCGCAGCCATCGAATCCGGAAGCGCGACGTTCGGCGGCGAGCTTGGCCAACTCGAGCACCTGGACAATCCGTTCCAGGACATCGATCTCCGCCATTACTCGACCACCGCCCATGGGGTATTGGCGACGTGACGTACTGGGCCCAATTGCTCCATTTCTATCAGCCACCGACGCAATCGCACGAGGTGCTCCGAAAGGTCGCCGACGAGTCGTATCGCCCGCTGCTGACAGTGCTTGGAGAACACGAGAATGCCCGCGTGGCCGTCAACATCCAGGGTGGGCTCACCGATTTGTTACTTGACCACGGAATGTCGGACGTCGTCGATTCCCTGCGTGAATTGGCCGAACGGGGCCAGGTGGAGTTCGTCGGAAGCGGAAAATATCACCCCATCCTCCCGCTCATCCCAAACGAACGACGCATCCAATCGATCTCCGATAACCGGGCCACGAACAAAGGGGCATACGGTGCGGCGTGGCTTCCCCGCGGGTTCTTCCCGCCCGAGATGTGCTTCAGCCCGGAATTGGTCCGTCCGATCGCGGAGAGCGGGCACGACTGGTTCATCATGAGCGGAGTCGGTTGTCCAACCGAATGGCCAACTGACCGTGTCTACCGCGTTGATGCCGGCGCAAAGCAACTCGCCGTGCTTTTCCGTGATGACGTGCGAAGCAACCGCATCTCGTTCCGAAGGACCAGCCCGGAAGCGTTCATCGAAGACCTTTCCAATCTAAAAGGCCAGCCGGAAGCCTATGTCGTTACGGCAATGGACGCCGAGACCTTCGGTCACCATATCGCGGACTGGGAGTGCGAGTTCCTGGCAGCCAGCTTCGAGATCCTTGCCAAACAGCCCGCTCGTGATACGCACCGGGTCCACATGGCGCTGCCCAGCGAGATCATCGACCGCTACCCTGACGGTGGCGTCGTCGAACCGCACTCATCGTCCTGGAGCACAAGCCCCGAAGACCTTGCGGCCCACAATCCCTTTCCGCTCTGGAAAGCGCCGGGCAACGCCTTTCATGCTCGCCAATGGGAGTATGTGGAGCATTGTCTGTACCTGGAGGAAGTGGCACGGCGTCACGCGCTCACTCCAGCTTCGCAAAAGTTTGCCCTCATCGCGAGCGAGCGCCTGGAACCGGCGCTCCAGAGCTGTCAGTTCTGGTGGGCGAGCCGCCGGCCGATGTGGGATTTCCTGATGATCCATCGTGGCTTCGTGCTCCTGAACGAAGTCGCCCTGAACGCCGCTCGCTCCATCACAATCAGCTCTCCCCCCGAGGACGTTCGCCAGGAAGTGCGCTGGCGCCTGGCCGCCGCGAACGAACTCCGGCTCGAAATCGAACGGGAGCTCATCGAGGCTCCAGACCCGTGAAGATCCTGTTTGCATCCGCCGAGGTGGACCCCTTCTCGAAAGTCGGCGGCCTCGCCGACGTCGCCGGGGCGCTTCCCCAACGCTTGCTCGAAATCGGTCATGACGTACGCGTCGTGACCCCCGCCCACCGTACGGCGGCGGCGGCTCATGCGGCATCTTCAACGCATCGAAAGTTCTCCATTGGACTCGCCGGCAAGACCCACGAAATCGACATCGCGACCGTAGAAGGGGCCGGTGGAGTGCCCGTGGACCTCGTCGCCGCACCGCTCTTTTACGACCGTCACGGGGTCTACGGAGAACCTGACGACCTCATGCGCTACCAGTTCTTCTGTCGCGCGGTCATGGAAATGCTGCAGCAAGACACCTGGGTACCGGACATTCTCCATATCAATGATTGGCACACAGCGCCGCTGGCCTTCGCCTTGCGCAACCTCGCGTGGAGCCGTCCGCGGCTGCGCGGCATCGCGTCGGTCTTCACCATTCACAACCTGCGGTATCGTGGGCCGGACGAGTTCAACGACTTCCTCTCCCAGGCGATTTACTACAGCGACCTCGTCACCACGGTTAGCCCCACCTACGCCCGCGAAATCCTCACCCCCGAATACGGCGAAGGGCTCGAATCGCTCCTCCTCATGCGAGGCGATGCCCTGCGCGGCATCCTCAACGGCCTCAACACGGACCTGTTCAATCCGCGGACCGACAGGCACCTGGTACAGCAGTTCGACCTGGGATCGATCGAAGACCGCGATGTGAACCGGGCAGCGCTTCGGGCGGAACTTAAACTCCCCGACCTTGACGGTCCGGTACTCGCAATGGTCACGCGCCTTACGGAACAAAAGGGGATCGATCTGGTTCTCCGGGCAATGCCGGAAATCATCGGAGCGCGCGCGCAACTGGTGGTCCTCGGCGACGGCGACGAATGGCTAAAAGAGGAGCTTGGACGCCTCGAATCGGAACATCGCAGTCACGTTCGCCTGGTCGCCCGCTTCGATGAAGGCCTTGCCCAACGCATCTACGCCGGCAGCGACCTCTTCCTGATGCCGTCGCGGTACGAACCGTGCGGCCTCGGTCAACTGATCGCGATGCGCTACGGGGCGATACCGATCGGGCGACGCACGGGTGGCCTGGCGGACACGATCCTCGACCTCGACGAGCACCCCGGAAGCGCGACCGGATTTCTGTTTGATGAGTTCAGCACGGTCGACTTTGTCACCGCGTTCGAACGGGCCGTTGTCGTTTTCCGCGACGAGCTCGGCTGGCGGCGGATGCAGCAAAACGCGATGAGCCGCGACTACTCGTGGCGAACGTCGGCCAACCACTACCTGGACGCCTATGTGGCCGCACTTCGGTCGCGCGGCATCGTCCCCCTCGACTAATAGGCCTGCCGAAGCGTTGTCCGCGCTGGTATGCTCCCGCTATGACCGAAGAACGCAGATTTCTGATCGTTGGAGCAGGCACCATGGGGAGCGGACACGCCCGGATGATTGCTGGCGGCCGGGTGCCCGGTGCCACCCTGGCCGCAATCGTCGATATCGACGGGACGCGAGCGCTGGACCTCGCGAACGCGACCGGCAGCCGAGCCTTCGGCGACATCGAAACCGCACTGCGCGAGACCAACGCGAACACCGCCTACGTCGCCACTCCCGACGCACTGCATCGCCGCCCGGTTGAGACACTCTGCAAGGCGGGTGTCGCCATCCTCGTCGAAAAGCCATTGGCGACGACGAACGAAGACGCGCAGGCGATGCTCGAAGCCGTCAGGGCAAGCGGTGTCTACGCTGAGGTCAATTATTCGAACCGCTGGAACCCGCCCTTCGTCGAAGCCTCGCGTACCATCGATTCCGGCGAACTCGGCGAACTCCGTTCCTTCAACGTCCGTCTGAACAATCCCGTCTCCTCGCCCCGCGACCGGCTCGGATGGAGCGCGACGACGACACCGGCATGGTTTCTTATGTCTCATTGCCTCGACCTCGCGTACTGGCTGTCCCACAAGCGGGCAGTTTCGGTTTATGCCTCAGGAGGCCGTGGGGAACTCACGAGTATCGGCATAGAAACCTATGACTGGGTGCATGCCACCGTGCGCTACGCCGACGGCGGCGACGGCGTTTTTGAATCCTGCTGGATTCTTCCCGATAGCTGGCCCGGTGGCATTGAATTCAACTTTCGGGCAATCGGCACGAAGGGCGCGCTCACCGTCGACAACACCTTCCAGAACATTGCCGTTTCGGCGGAACACCACCGCTACCCATCGACCATCAACTGGGCGCCTCAGCGCTTTCAGGCGTTCGTCAGGGCAATCGACGGCCAGGGCCGCACGCGCGTGCCATTCGAAGACGGCCTCGAAATC
>JANPDX010000427.1:0-6275 GCA_031431695.1 Dehalococcoidia bacterium | reverse complement strand
GGGCGGTTAGCTCAGTTGGTTAGAGCGCGTCGTTGACATCGACGAGGTCACTGGTTCGAATCCAGTATCGCCCACCAGTAACGCCACGGGCCGACGCCGCGAATCCCCGGCGCGACTCGGCAAGCTGAAACTGGGGCGCTTGAACAATGCTATGCCCGCTGCGCTTGTCCCGGTTTTTCTGAGAGTGCTCGCGACGTTGTTCGCAGTGTCGCCTTCTGCGGGCGACGACTCTCCGTAACACCGAGCCGTTGAGATCCGAACCACTTTCCACCGAAGTTCAGGCGCATCGTCCTGACGGGGGTGTAGGATTCGCGCCAGCGCAACTTCGGCGCTGGAGTGAGAGCATGCGCCGCTGGAAATTCCCCGTTTTCGTTGGTCTGGTGCTGATCGTCGCGGCGATTGGGGGCGGCAGTAATGGCACGGCTCACGCGGCAACGACGCGAGTCTGGACGGGGGCAGTCAGCCTGAATTGGAACACACCTGGAAACTGGAATCCGGCGGGTGTGCCAGTGGACGGAGATTCGGTAGTTCTGGGCGCCCCGGCGGCCGGAAAAACGCTAAATAACAACCGCCCGGTCGGCCTCGCGCTGGAATCATTGACGATCGCGACGGGGACCACGGTCGTCGGTAATCGCCTGGGGATAGGGTCTGCGCTTGCGGTAACGGCGACGAACGCCGGGGTGAACCTCGATCTTCCGATCGGCCTCACCGGCAATGTCACCCTTACGCTCGCGACCGGCGTGCGCCTCTTCATGCGAGACCGCTTGAGTGCCATCGGCATGGTTGCGCTCGAAACAAATGGTCACCGGCTGACAAAAATGGGCGGTGAAATCGAATTCAATGGAGACGTCACCGGGTCAGGCGAGTTGAGGAACGCTGGCGGTGATGAAGTTCTGCTGATGGTGCCCGTGTCACTTTCGGGTGTTATCTCTGCGACGGCTGGCACCCGGGTGCTGTTCACTTACTACCCCTTTCGGCCAACGCTCGTCTGCGGGAGTGCCCCGAATGCAGCGGTTGTGCTCGCATCCGCGGAACTTTCGATTGTCTGCGTGAGCAGTATACGTTCCATCTCAGGGAGCGGAACGCTCGAAATGTTCAGCGAAAACTCGCGCCTCTTCATTGCGGGCTCTGGCACGGGCGCCGTGTTCAATGGGAACATCACGGGCGCCGCACCATCGGCGATTATCTGCTGCTCGAACGGTGCACAAACGTTCAAAGGGATATCCTCGTACACCGGTCTCATCTTCGTCAGCGCGGGCGCACTCTATCTTGAAGGCGCGACCTTCCCCGCTGCTGCTTCGTTCACGGTTCAAGGTGGCGGTGGGAGTCGGCCAGCGCTAGCCGGTTACGGCTCGTTTGGCGACACCATCCTCACCAGCAGTGTACTCTCGCTCGCTTCGCTCAACGGCAAGTTCGGATTCGCCCGGTTTCCATCATTGCAGTTCGGCCCAGATGTCGGAGTTGAGTTTGAGATCAAGGGTCCGACGCCGGGTTTGGGATTCACGCAGATCCTGATGTCTGGCCAGATTGTGCTCGACAACGCACTGCTCAACCTCGAGTTCAACGGCTATCAGCCGCCGGTTGGCCAATCGCTCACGCTCGTTTACGGCGCCACCGCGCTGCTGGACACGTTTCACAACGCTACCGACGGCAAAAACCTGCCCGAAGGTGCCACCTTCACGGTGAAGGGGCCGCTTAGTGACTCTCCTGGCCTGACTGACATGAAGTTCAAGATCACGTACAAGGGTGGCGCGGGCCACGACGTGGTCATCGCGCGGCTCGCGGACCCGGTAACGCCAACGCCTGCGAAGTTCAAGCGCTACCTACCGATGGTCGCGCGCGAGAACTAACGGAGGGGCGGCGGCGGTTAGCACTGATGCTGTTTCACGATGACGGTCAGTTGATGGCCACTCGACGCGCCGGCGGCCTGAGCAAGCATTCGTCGAACACCCGGGCAATTTCTCAGGGCGCAGCCACCGTTTAGACTTTCGGCGATGCACACGAACCGGTTGGAAGCCTTCAGCGACGGCGTGATGGCGATCATTATCACGATCATGGTTCTTGAGTTTTCGCCGCCACAACAGGCGAACCTCAGTGCATTGCGCGCTCTGGATGCGGTGTTCGTGAGTTACGTCTTGAGCTTCATCATGGTCGGCATCTACTGGAACAACCATCATCATTTGTTTCAGGTGTCACATATCGTCAATGGGCGGGTCCTTTGGGCGAATCTCCATCTTCTGTTCTGGCTCTCCACATTTCCATTCACCAGTGCCTGGATGGGGGAGACCGACTTTGCACAGACGCCGGTCGCCCTCTACGGCATCGATCTTCTTGGTGCCGGCGTCGCCTACTGGCTACTTGTCCGCGCCTTGATATCAGCGAACGGACGCGAATCAGCTATCGCGGTGGCCATCGGTTCGGATCGCAAGGGCGTCCTTTCAGTGCTCGGCTACCTGTTAGCCTTGCCGCTTACGTTCGTCTCGGCTGGAGTGGCCTTCGGACTCTATGCGCTGGTGGCGGCCCTGTGGCTCGTGCCGGATAACCGCATCGCGAAGGTGATGGGGGAGCTGCCGGACGTTCACTAATCATAGTTTTTTTGTGCAGGGGTGCGACATGCTTGCCGCCCGCGTGTTTGCGGTCGCTTCACGCCCCCAGGAACCCCAATTGCTCCCACCGCTGCCCGAGCAGTGCCTCGTGCGGCACGCCAAGCCAGCGCTCGATCACTGTCGCGTAGACGCGCCGGAAGTCCGTGGTGTAGGGCACGTTGCCGTTATCGACGAGGGCGGCCAGGTTCGGCGCGTCGCCGTAGAGACCTCGTTGCACCCTGTTGCCAAGCGCGAACATGATGCTTCCGGCGCCGTGGTCTGTACCGCCGTTGGCGTTCTGCTCCACGCGGCGACCGAACTCGCTCCACGTGAGCACAAGCACGTCGTCGGCTTTCCCGTGCGCATCCAGGTCCTGGTAAAAGGCGGTGAGTCCGGCGTCGAGTGTCTCCATGAGGTCGGTGTGTTCGGGCACCTGGTTGTTGTGGGTGTCGAAGCCACCGAGCGTGATGTGTCCGACGCGCATGCCGAGGTCCCCCACGATTGCCTCCGCCAGCACCGAGAGCCCGGAACCAAACGAAGAGTCGGGATACTCCACTGCCGAGGTGTAACTTTTCGCCGCTTCCTGCAGCATGAGCGAGCTCGAAATCGCGGACTCAGCGGTGGTTTCGAGCAGGACGCCGTAACGCGAGGACGACGGGTACTGCTCGTACAGCTTGAGCATGGTCGCTGTACGCGTGTGCGTTGGGTCCGTGAGCTTCCCGCCGACCTTCACGCCGTACTCATCGGGGTTTCGAACCGAGGGGACAGCGATCTTCGGCGTGCGCATCTCAGCGGGTGTTGAAGAGCCGATGTTGAAGCCGAAGAACGGGTCGTGCTCAGCCCGCTCCATCTGTTCCAGTGTGCGGCCAAGCCAGCCGTTGTCGAGCGCGAACTTCGGATCGCCCGCCTGCCAGATGGCCATGCTTTTGAAATGGCTATAGCTCTGCTCCGGGTAGCCGACGCCACGCACGACGGCCAGCTTCCCCGTATCCCACAGTCCCTTCATGCCGACGAGCGACGGGTGCAGCCCGAAGCCCTGGTCGAGCGGCAGACACTCGCCTTCCGGTATCGCCAGGGTCGAGCGTTTCGAACGGTACGTCGGGTCGGAAATCGGGACGATCGTGTTCAGCCCGTCGTTTCCGCCCGCCATCTGCACGAGGATCAGGATCCTCTTGTTGTTGGGGTCGGCGACGTACGCGCCGTTTTGCGCGGCGAAGGCCACGGCCCCTTTCAGCAACGACTGGGCCGTCGTGCCAATGCTGACGAGGGCAACCCCGCCTTTCACAAAGTCTCTTCGTGAAAACATCGTTGCTCTCCTTAGGCGAGCTGGTACTCGGGGCTGGCAAGCACCAGGTAGGCGACCGCCGCCGCGCGTTCCTGCGGGTCGCTGACGGTGCGCGCGTAGGCGTAGAGCGACGCGCGCGATTCGGGCGAGATATCGTCATCCACGAGGCGGCGAACGGCCTCGTCGACCATCGCCTCCGCGGTGGGCATCGTGGCGAGCGGGGGAATCGCGAGCGGGCGGCCGCGCGGGAACAGAAACGCATCGAGGAAGTTCACGCGGCCGAAGAAGCTACCGCTGCTCAGCCAGAGTTCACCTCCCGGCCAGCCTGCCACATTCGGGGGTTCGTACAGGCGCTGGTCGAGCGTCTGCGAGGCCTGCTGGTAGGTCAGGAAGTCCGTTTCGATTTCGAGCCCCCGCACTGCGCCAACCACGAAGTCGATCGGGCAGCGGACGAGCGATCGGTACGCCCGCATCGAGTAGAACTCATCACTCACGAGGATGGCGCGGACGACTTGTTTCACGTCGTGGTGCGAACTGTCCCAGACTGCGACCAGGCGGTCGATGGTAGCTTCGTCCGGGTCGCGGTACGCGAACTCGCTGAAGAGGCGCCTCGCTACGAACCGGCCCGTTGCGGGCTGTTTCATGATGATGTCGACGATGTCGGCGCCGTCCCAGTTGCCGGTTTCCCCCAGGAACGTCTTCACGCCGGAGTCGTGCGCGCGTGTGACCACCTCGAAGGCCGCATCGTAGTTGGCATACGCCTGGTTGATGAACTCGTTGCGCGCCGCGTCGGAGAGGCCAGGCGGAGGGTCTCTTCGCTCCGGAAGGGAGATCCGCCAGCCGGTGAATGCACGCGCGCCTTCGCGTACATCGTCTTCGGAGTAGTTGCCTTCGCCCATGGAAAACAGCTCCATGAGTTCGCGCGCATAGTTTTCGTTGGGGTGCTGGGCTGAACTGTCGATCGTGTTCAGGTAGATCATCATCGCCGGGTCTTTGCCGATCGCTTTGAGGAGCTCGCCGTACTGGCCGAGGGCGTGTGTCCGAAAGAGCTCGTTCTGCCTGATGATCAACTTCGAGCGCGGCCCGCCGATGTTGCTCTGCTGAGTGGTGAGAAGCCCGTGCCAGATGAACGTCATCCGCTCTTCCAACGGGCGGGCGGAATAGCTCATCCGGTAGAGCCACCACCGCTGCATATCGCGGAAGAGCGGCGCACGAGTCCCGTCGGGGCCACCGCCGAACGTCGTGAGGTTGAAGTTGGCGGCGGTAATGCGAGCGTTGAGGGCGGAGTTGTCGGCTGCACCGAGGTTCAGGAGCCGGTCAGCGGCTTGCTCGCGACCGAGGGCGGCAAATTCTTCGACTTGCGCCGAAGTCCCGCCGAATCCCGCGCGCCGAAGGAGATGGGCTGCGCGCACCCTCGCGTCGGGGATCTCTTTCGCTAATTCAGCGGCGCGCTCGGCCGCGGTCGGGGTCGCCGTCGAGCCCGGCGCGGCGGCGGTCGGGGACTCGGCGGTAGGCCGCTCCGAGCCGCCCTTTGAGTTGGCAGCCAGTCCAACGATGGCGGCGGCTGTGCCTCCGGCAGCCACCGTTGCCGCGCCGGCGAGCAACGCGCGCCGCGTTGCCGCGCGCTGTAACAACGGCTTTCCAGGGTCCGGATTACTGTTGGGCAAGAGGCACTCCCGAAGGCGAACTGGGGCACGTGTGTATCCGTTCGTCGCCGAATGCGTCGATGGGCGGGTTGTCGATGCGGCCGCCGCGGCTCTGTGTGCAGGCGAGAATGGTCACGGTCACCTTCTCGGAGCGGAGAGCAAGTAAGCGTTCGACGGGCACACCGCTGAGCTCCATCCCACGACAGCTTCCACCGACCGACACGGTGCCGCCAGCCTCGGCCAGGACACCCGCGCAGCGGGAGTCGCGACCGATCCTCGAGCCGCCGGCCGGCCTGAGGGTGTCGCCCTCGACATTGCCCACGATGAACACCTGCGAGCCTACCAGGCGGGCGAACGTCATTTCCGACGTGAGCCTGAAACTGGACCCACCGGGCTCGGTGACCACCAGCCCTCCGGGCAGGCGAGTCAACATGCCTACCACCGCCCCGGGATACGCTAAGACCTCTTCGTCCGCCGGCGGCGCGGGATCCTCGCCACGTCCGCCAAAAGCGAGGATTGCCAGCGTCGCAACAGCGACGGCGCCTGCGACGCTTCCAACGATGCCGAGAGGCTTCAGAAGAGGCAGTGCCAACGCGGGTAGTCGCCGACGTGGGGCGTCGGGGCCTGGCTCCCAATTCCGAAGCAAGACTCGATCGGGTGAGCCGGACTTAGCGAGCAGGTTCGAAACGTGGAACCGCACCGTGTTGATCGACACGCCGAGCCTAATCGCTATTTCGGAGTTTTGAAGCCCGTCGCGAA
>JANPDX010000426.1:0-1799 GCA_031431695.1 Dehalococcoidia bacterium | reverse complement strand
CGCTATTTATAGCTGGATGCGACGAAACGGCACGGTGGAGGCATGCCTTGAGTATGCCGTTCGTACACAAGGAGACTGAGTTTGGCAAAGAAAGTCCGTGCGGTGGTAACGCTGCAACTTCCGGCCGGTAAAGCGAACCCGGCGCCGCCCGTAGGCCCAGCACTCGGCCAACACGGCGTGAACATCATGGAGTTCTGCAAGGACTACAACGCCCGCACCCAGGAAAAAGTCGGGCAGATCATCCCGGCGCAGTTGACGATTTTCGAGGATCGTTCGTTCACGTTCATCCTCAAGACGCCCCCGGCAGCCGATATGCTGCGCAAGGCGGCGGGCATCGCCAAGGGCAGCGGAAGCCCTCGCCTGAGTAAGGTCGGGCGCGTGACAGCGGACGACATTCGCAAGATTGCGGAGACGAAACTTCCTGACCTCAACGCGAACTCCCTGGATGAGGCGATGAAGATCATCGAGGGTACGGCACGCAGCATGGGCATTGAGGTCGAATAGTTATGGCTAAGAAGGGCAAGAAGTACGAAGAAGCGGCCGCTAAGGTCGATAAGTCCAAGTTTTACGCAGTTGAAGAGGCAATCGCCCTCGCCAGGGACATTCACCCGGCGAAGTTCGATGAGACAGTGGAACTGCACATCAAAACAGGCCTCGACCCACGGCACGCCGAGCAGCAAATCCGCGGCAGCACCGTGCTTCCGCATGGGCTCGGCAAGGTGCTCCGGGTCCTTGTCTTCACCGAAGGCGAGGCAGTAGGCATCGCGCGTGAGGCCGGCGCCGACTTCATCGGAAGCGACGACCTGATCAAGCAAATCGAAGGCGGCTGGACCGACTTCGATGTGGCGATCGCGACACGCGAAATGATGGGCAAGGTCGGCCGGCTGGGCCGCATCCTTGGCCCGCGCGGGCTTATGCCGAACCCGCGCTCTGGCACTGTCGTCGGGGCGGAAGACATTGCTAAGACGGTGACCGATGCGAAGCAGGGCCGGGTGGAGTTCCGCCTGGATCGCCTTGCGAACATCCATGTGCCGCTGGGCAAGGTCAGCTTCGACGAGCAGAAGCTCCGCGAGAACATGGCGACCCTCATCGAGGCCGTGAACGCCGCTCGTCCGAAGGAAGCCAAAGGCCAGTACATCAAGAGCGCAACCCTGACGACGACGATGGGGCCGGGCATCCACCTGGACCTGGCGCAGACGCTGGCGATGAAGAACTAGTCTTTCATCACCGTATGGAACGAAAGAGGGCACCCGATTGGGTGCCTCCTTTCGTTGTACCGGCACCCGCCCTGTGGCTCTGGTGGAAATCGGCGTTTGCACACGCTCGAGCGAGCGCTTCCGCACTCGCCTCTGGCCTGAACTCGTGTTCAGGCGTTGCGGACGGCCTCTTCGAGCAACTTCGTGGCCTCAGCGTATCCGGTCCCCGGTGGGAATCGAACGGGGGCGCCGATGTTCACGCGGACGCGAGCACGAGGATGCGGGAGCCACTTGCCTTCGTAAAAGCCGGGCCTGAGAACGTCGATGCGCATCGGCAGGACAGGAACGCCCGTTTCGACGGCGAGCAAGCCGGTACCACTCTTGAACGGTTGCATTGGCCCGATAACGGTGAGTTTGCCTTCAGGAAAAATGAGCACGTTCCAGCCCTCGTCAAGCATTTTCGCCACCGCTTCAAGGCTCTCGCGGACGCCGGAACCTTCCTTGGCGAAGGGAAAAGCGTTACCCAGGAGACTCGCCAGGAACCCTCGCCAGCGGTTACCGAAGATGTCGCTGGCGGCAGCGGCGATGGCGACGCGCTGGCGG
>JANPDX010000425.1:0-3672 GCA_031431695.1 Dehalococcoidia bacterium | reverse complement strand
GGCTTCCACGTTCCCAGTCTCCGCGAAACCCGAAGGGATGAGGACGGCGCCGGGAATGCCCTTTTCTCCGCATTCGATGAGCGCAGCCGGGACCAGGGCGGCGGGGATGGCGAAGATCGCGACATCGACATCACCGGGAATGTCCTTCACGGAACGGTAGACGGGGAGACCCTCAATCGAGTCGGCCTTCGGATGAACCGGGTATATCTTCCCCTCGTAGCCCCCGCCGATCAGGTTCTTCATCACCGAGTTGCCGATCTTCCCGGCTTCGGCGGAGGCGCCGATAACGGCGACGCTGTCGGGCTTCATGATCCGGTTCATTGCCCGCACGATCTCGTCGTGCGGGGGTCGGCGGTGAGCCACCCGTGGCGTGAAATCGAGCGCGATGCGCGCGTCGACCGCCACCGCGCCCGTCGCCGTGGCAATCACGGGGTTCAGGTCGAGTTCACTGATTTCGGGGAAGTCGGCAACGATGCGACTGACTTTTTCGATGATCTGAGCGACTGCGTCACGGTCGATGGCCGGTGCGCCGCGAACGCCATCAAACAGCTTGGTGGCCTTTATTGAAGCGAGCATCGAGTTCGCGTCTTCGAGGCTGGTTGGCGCCAGCCGAAAGGTGACGTCGTTCAGGATTTCCACCAATACGCCGCCGATGCCGAAGGCGACGAGCTTGCCGAAGCTGTTGTCGGTGACTGCCCCGATCAGAACCTCGAGCCCGCTCGGGACCATCTGTTGGACCTGTACGCCGTCAATGCGGGCGTCAGTCTTGTAGCTCTTCGCGTTCGCGATGATGGTCTCGTAGCCAGCCGTAACGGCGGCTACATCGGCCAACCCCACGAGCACCCCGCCGGCATCCGTCTTGTGGACGATGTCTTGCGACACAATCTTGAGGACAACCGGGTAGCCGAACTGCTCCGCCAGCCGTGATGCGTCTTCGGCCGATCTGGCGACGCCATCGCCCGGGATCGGGATGCCGTATGCCTCGCAAATGGTGCGAGCCTCTGCCGGCAGGAGATGGCTGCGGCCCGCGGCTCGTGCGGAGTCAAGAATCTGGCGAATGAGCGTCGTTGCTTCAGGTGTCACGATGGAGGTTTGTCCTTGGGAAGTTCAGTGGGTTGGGGCAACAAGCCGCACGGCCTCTTTCACAAGCTCGTGCAGGCCGGCGCCGTTGGTATTGGCGTACTCTACCAATTGGCGGCGAAAGCGGGGTTCCCAGAACTTCATGATGTGGTCGGCGACGCTGGCGACCGCCTGGTCATGAGGGTATGGATCCCAAAACCGGGCGATCTCGTTGACCCGATGGATCATCTTGCCAGTCTCCATATGCTGGACATGGTACCGGAGAGCCAATGGCAGCGCCGGGTCATTCGACCGTCCGACTAACTCGAACCGCGCACGCAGTAAGCGGATCGCGCCGGACCGAGCAGTCATGCCCGTACCATCTGGCCCTCCGCCTACTGTCTGTTCCGCACATAATCCACAGCAGCCCACAATGCTTCTTCGTGCAGAAGCCTTCGCTGGCTGCCCCCACGCGACCACAGAATATCGTCCGAGGGCATGAGCCCATGCTCCCGCAGAATGCGCGTCGCAGCTGCCTTCAATGCTACCTGAGTTCTCTCAGGCGAGGTGCTGGTACTCACAACTACGTGCACGTGGTTCGTGCGAACGTTGACTGCGTGGAGGATCCATGCCTTCTCACCGCATGTGACGCGCACCGCATCATCGATGATCCGTCGTTGCGATTCGGTGAGGGTAACTGGTGCGGCTTTCATCTGGCCCCTCGCCGCCTGTTCGAGACGCACATCGGCGCGGTGCACCGGTTCCCCGCGGCCGTTCCGGTGTCTGTCCACCCAGCCGCGCTCGTCGCCCGGCAGCCAGGTTCCGTATGTGCGCCAAGTGATGAGAAAAGCACCCAAGTCGTTGGGATGCATGGAGACTCCGCCACGCTAACGCGTGCCTTCGTGGCAAATAGAGATCCGCTTACTTCGTGCGCGGTTCAGTTCCACGGCGCCTGACACCCTAAACCTTCTCCCGCTTGCGACGACGGGTCGTCTCACGCCGCGTGTCCTCATAGGCGTCCTGCCAGGCCGAAGGTTTGCTCGTCTTGCGCACCTGCACGGCTGTCACTTTGTACTCCGGACACTCCGTCGCCCAGTCGGCGAACTCGGTAGTCACCACGTTCACGCCCGTGCCGGGGAAGTGGAAGGTGGTGTACACGACGCCGGGCTGCATGCGGTCGGCGATTTTTGCGTGGAGTGTCGTGGCGCCGGCGCGGCTTGCCAGTTCCACAAGGTCGCCATCGTTGATGCCGCGGTTCTCGGCGTCCCAGGGGTGAATCTCAAGGACATCCTCATCGAACCAGGTGACGTTTGCCGTGCGCCGGGTTTGGGCGCCGACGTTGTACTGGCTCAGGATGCGACCGGTGGTCAGCAAAAGGGGGAAGCGGTCGCTGGTTTTCTCTTCCGTCGCGACGAATTCGGTGATCATGAACTGCCCTTTGCCACGGACGAATCCATCGACGTGCATGATCGGAGTGCCATTGGGGGCCTGCTCGTTGCATGGCCACTGGATACTTCCGGCCTGGTCGAGCTTCTCGTAGCTCACTCCGCTGAACGTCGGGGTCAGCCGCGCGACTTCGGCCATGATTTCCGAGGGATGGCTGTACGACATCTCATAGCCAAGGGCATTGGCCAATGCCATCGTAACCTCCCAGTCGGCCAGCCCGGCCTTCGGAGGAATTGCCTTGCGCACCCGGCTGATTCGCCGTTCGGCGTTCGTGAAGGTGCCATCCTTTTCCAGGAACGATGACCCGGGAAGGAAGACGTGGGCGTAGCTGGCGGTCTCATTCAGAAAGAGGTCCTGGACGACGACGCACTCCATGGCTTCGAGCCCGGCCGTCACGTGGCGGGTGTTGGGGTCCGACTGAACGATGTCCTCGCCCTGGATGTAGAGGCCCTTGAAGGTACCGTCCACGGCGGCATCGAGCATGTTGGGGATGCGCAGGCCGGGCTCGCCGCCGAGTGTCACGTTCCAGGCTTCTTCGAAGATGGCTCGAACGCCGTCGTCCGATACATGCCGGTAGCCGGAGAACTCGTGCGGGAACGAGCCCATGTCGCAGGCGCCCTGCACGTTGTTTTGGCCCCGAAGGGGGTTCACGCCAACGCCCGGGCGGCCGAGGTTCCCGGTAACCATCGCCAGGTTCGCCATTCCCATCACCATGGTCGAGCCCTGGCTGTGTTCGGTTACGCCGAGACCGTAGTAAATGGCCGCGTTCCGGGCCGTGGCATACAGCCTCGCGGCGCCGCGCAGGGCGGATGCCGGGACACCGGTAACCGCTTCAACGGCTTCCGGAGAATGGCGCTCTTCTGCCACGAAGTCGCGCCACCGGCTGAAGGTGCCGGGGTCACAGCGCTCGGCCACGAACGCTTCGTCGACAAGTCCCTCGGTTACGACCACATGGGCCATGGCGTTAACGACCGCGACGTTCGTCCCCGGCCTGAGTCCGAGGTGATAGTTCGCTTCCACGTGGGGCTGCTTCACGAGATCGATGCGCCGTGGATCGACGACGATGAGCCCGGCACCGGCGCGAAGGCGCCGCTTCATTCGGGAGGCGAACACAGGATGCGCGTCGGTCGGATTCGCGCCGATGACCACGACAACGTCCGCGTCATC
>JANPDX010000424.1:0-2134 GCA_031431695.1 Dehalococcoidia bacterium | reverse complement strand
CAGAACCAGAACATGAAGCCGGCCGTTGCGAGCAAGAACACGTTGGGATTTTCACCGGTCAAGCCATGTATCGACCCCTCGAACTTGAGCCCCCACCGCGGACCAAGAAACCAGTCGATGCCACCGCCACCATTCACGCCGAAGACGGTCTCGTCGAACTCCGGCGGGAGTCCGGCCGAGCCGTTGTTGCTGTAAGCACCGATCCCTCCGGTCGCGAACGGGTGAATCTCGCCGTGTTCCCAGTTGTACACGAAGTTTGCGTTGATAAACGTCGAGCTGACGTTCGGGGCGCCGGGAAGATCGGCGGTAAACGACGTGTAGCCGAGCAGACCCCTCCACGAAATACGAGGGGTCGTGTAGTACTCGAACGTGCCCGTGATCGCCGGTTCGACACCGTCGAACGGGCCGTCCAATGGCACAGCGAATCCGAGGTTACCGCTCACCGCCATGTCATCGGTCTTCGGGGCTGTCGACGGCGTCGCCGCCAGCGAGACGACCGATACGAGCGTCACGAACAGCATGATCATTACGAGCTTTTTCATGTCGATCTCCTGCTTGTAATTGGGAGCGCGCGATCCGATACCCGGCGTCGTTTGCTCCGACACCTCAAGAAACTAGTCGGCGAATGGATTCGGATCCATGGGGTATAGCCCTACCCGATCGCAAGGTCTTTGCGACGGTGCGGGAGTGATGTGCCCCCACCCGGACTCGAACCAGGGACCAGCGGATTATGAGCGTTGCAACGTCGGCGACCCACGCCTGCGGTGTCCAAATCTCGAGTGTGTCGGTCCAGCCCAACGATTGTCACGCTTGCGAACGTCGAGCGACCAGGCGGTGGTCAGGGCCTCTGGGAGTGTGAGTTGGAATTGCTTCTGAATGGAGCCGCTCCAAGTCGCGGCAAAGAATCGCGCTAGCCTCCGGCCCTCCGCAGTCGTGACGAGTCCCGGATTCTTGCGCAACTATTCGAAGAAGCGCTCCCGGTCCCGTGCCAAGGCACTCTCGGACGATGAGACGACGATCTGCCCGTCAGATCCCAAACTCAAAAGGCAGGGCACCGGAGTCTTGGCGTTTCTCAGCCAATCGACAGCCGTTCGAATGTCGGATGCAACCCTAATGCGCGGGCGCTTCCCGAGGACGGCCCCTGGCTTGACTGGACGTAATGTACGGCAATAATGGCCGACATTATGCGCAACGACGCTGGGGAGTGGGTCGCCTTTGTTGAGGCCGCGTTGCGGACAGCCCTGGATTCCGAGGCCTCCGGCCACGACGTGGAGCACGCCTTCCGCGTCAGGAATCTGGCCCTTAGGCTTGCCGGATTTGCTGGTGCGGACCCGGAGGTGGTCGAGGCGACGGCGCTGCTTCACGATGTCGGACACGTTGTCGGGCGCGAGGATCACGCGGCGAACGGCGCTTCCGTTGCCCAGGAGCTGCTTGCAGAATCCGGCTTCCCTCGCGAAAAAATCTCAAGGGTGACGCTTTGCATCCAGCGACACCACTGGATGCCAGGCAATGCTGGCGACCCGGTCAACCCGTCGATTGAGTACCAAGTATTTGCAGACGCCGATCGTCTGGATGCACTCGGGGCGATTGGCATCGCGAGGACGTTCGCCTTCGGGGGGGCTCACGGCCGTCCCATTTGGACGACAACAGACGTCGGCGGGCCTGATGCCACCTACGGGAGGTCATCGGTCCATCATTTCTTCGACAAGCTCCTCCAACTCGAAGATGGGATGTATACGCCTACGGCTCGACGGCTCGCTGCGCGCCGGTCGACGATTCTGAAGGACTTCTTGAAGAGCTTCTTGAATGAATGGGATCTGCGAGACCTGGAGCCGCCGGCGCTTTCCTCGTCCGCAACCCAAGAGGGCGTCCGATCCGGAAGCTGACCTAGAATACAGTTCGCCCAGACACGAAGTCCCCTCCTCCTCAGACGATTGCCGCCTTCACTCGCGGAGTGAAGTGCGGTCGGAGCCATCAATGATGAGCTTGCGCAGCCTTATGTTCTGGAAGAAGGGCCCAAGAGGGGAGCATCAGCGCTTTCCAAAGCGCGAAGACGGCGTTGACAAAATCGAAGCCCATGTAGCCGGAGTGTGTGTCCGACGAACCGACGAAGGCTGGGAAGTCCTCGCGGCGA